>NZ_JAALEE010000117.1:0-4225 GCF_014145265.1 Dietzia sp. CW19
CCCGCGGGGCGGTGGCGCTCGGTGCGCAGTCCTCAGTTCGCGGTCGAGCGGGCGGGTGGGGCGGCGATCCCGCCTCCGCCCCAGTAGCCGCAGGGCACCCCGATCAGCACGCCCAGTGCGGTCTCGACCGGGGTGTGGTGGCTGATCCGGACCCGTGCCCACGCCACGGGTGGCACCAGAACGAGCAGCCGCCAGTATCCGGGCGAGATCTGACGGGCCAGCACCGAGACGACACCGGCGAGCACGGCGGTGTGGAACGAGACCTTGACCCGGATGGTGGCGGCGCCGGCCACGCCCAGCGCCACGAGAGCCGCCCGGGTCATCCGCTGCAGTGCGACGGGCGCCCCGCGGCGACGTTGGGCCACCATCAGGGTGGCCACCGACGCGGCGATTCCGGCGATCACCAGAGGGCGGTCCTCCCTGCGGGTGACGTGGTGATCGGACAGGGCCTTGCGTCGCACCCGCCAGACGATCGCCGCCTGGGGTAACACCCCCAGTCCGGCTGCGGTCGCCGCTCCCCAGCCGGTCGAGCCCACCCGGTGGCCGAGGTGGAGCGAGCCGGCTGTGAGCACCACCCACGGGGCGAAGACCTCGGTCAGGACCACTGCCGGGGCGGCGGTCGCGTCTTTCGACGGTCCCGCGCCGGCTCGCGAGGTCGCCTCAGTCGACAAGGGACCGGGCCAGGCGCAGGGCGGCGGCGTCGACCACCGCGTCCGCCGGAAGTCGGGGGATGTCCCCGTGGTGCAGGACGATCCGGGCGTGGGTGCCCATCACGACTCCGGACGCGAGAGCAGCGGAGGGGCGTAGTCGAGGCGGTCGACGAGCCACATGATCGTGGCCACCTCGCCCACCCAGGCCAGGCTCACGCACCAGCCGGCGAGGACGTCGCTGGGAAAATGCACGCCGAGGTACATGCGGGTCACGCCGACCGCGGGGACGTAGGCGCTGGACCCGGCGATCACCGGGTAGCGCCACCCGGTCGGCCACGCGAGCACGCAGGCGCAGCCGGCGAGCGCCGCACTCGCCATGGCGTGCCCACTGGGGAACGAGTAGCTCTTCTCCTCGACGATGTGGGTGAAGAAGGTGGGGCGGTCCCGCCGGTACATCAGTTTGAGGACCGAGTTGATGACGGTGGACCCGACGAGGGAGACCGTGAGCAACGCGGCCGGTCGGCGGCTGCCCCGCACGTAGGCCAGGTAGCCCGCGGCGGCGAGCGCGAAGACCGGGACGGCGGTGACGCCGCCGAGTTCGGTGACCGCCCTGACGATCCGGGTGTTGCGCGGGGTGTGTCGCCTGCGCAACCACAGCATGACGGGCCGGTCGAAGGGCAGCTTGGCACCGGAACTGATCCGCTCGGCCAGTTCGACGAACCCGATGACGGGTAGCGCGAACCCGGCGAACGCGACGCCGAACACCGCCCAGGTCCCGCGCGGCAGGGGCACCTGGCCCCTGTCGACGATGCTGCCCAGGACCCCGTCCGAGGGGGTCAGCGGCCGGAGGACGTCCTTCGCCGCGGACAGGGTCCGGCTGCGGCGGGAGGTCGTCGTTCGCGACATGCCCACACCCTAGGCAAGGTCGCGCGGCGGCGGGGGATCCCCGCGAACCGTGACACCGCGCGCTGACCGCGGGCCGTGTCTACTGTGGATCGTGTCGACCCGATCAGCGGAGGACGTATGACCCAGACCCGTGTGGAACGAGACCTGCTCGGTGAGAAGGCGGTCCCGGCTGACGCCTATTACGGGATCCACACCGTGCGCGCCGTCGAGAACTTCCCCATCGATTCGAAGACCATCAGCGACATCCCGGACTTCATCCGCGGGATGGTCATGGTCAAGAAGGCCGCCGCGCTGGCGAACCTCGAGATGGGAGTCCTGGACCCGGACATCGCCGAGGCCATCGTCGGTGCGTGCGACGAGATCCTGCTGGACGGCCGCTGCATGGACCAGTTCCCCTCGTGCGTCTATCAGGGCGGGGCCGGCACCTCGGTCAACATGAACACCAACGAGGTGGTGGCCAACCTCGCGCTGGAGCGGACCGGTCACCCCAAGGGCGCCTACGACGTCATCAGTCCGAACGACGACGTCAACCGGTCGCAGTCCACCAACGACGCCTACCCGACCGGTTTCCGGATCGCCCTGTGGCACTCCCTCGAGCGGCTCGAGCCGGCGATCGTCGCGTTGCGGGAGGCCTGCTACGACAAATCGGAGGAGTTCCGCGAGGTCCTCAAGATGGGCCGGACGCAGTTGCAGGACGCCGTTCCCATGTCCATGGGCCAGGAGTTCGGTGGATTCGCGGTGACCCTCGACGAGGAACTCCACGTCCTCGGCGCGGCGGCCCGGATGCTGCTCGACGTGAACCTCGGCGCCACGGCCATCGGCACCGGCGTCAACACGCCGCCCGACTACCGCCGTGCGGTGGTCGAGCACCTGCGGGTCGTGACCGGTCTGCCGGTCACCGGGGCCATGAACCTCATCGAGGCGACCAGCGACACCGGCGACTACGTCAACGTCCACGCCGCTCTCAAGCGGACCGCGTCCAAGGTGTCCAAGATCTGCAACGACCTGCGTCTGCTCTCCTCCGGCCCGCGCGCGGGATTCAACGAGATCAACCTCCCCGAGCTCCAGGCGGGGTCGTCGATCATGCCGGCCAAGGTGAACCCGGTGATCCCCGAGGTGGTCAACCAGGTCTGCTTCAAGGTGATCGGCAACGACGTCACGGTGACGATGGCGGCCGAGGCGGGGCAGCTGCAGCTCAACGTGATGGAGCCCGTGATCGCGCAGGCGATGTTCGAGTCGATCTCCCTGCTCACCAAGGCGATCGAGACGCTCACGGAGAAGTGCGTGCGGGGTATCACGGCCAACGTCGAGGTGGCCCGCCGCAACGTCATGGATTCGATCGGCATCGTCACCTATCTGAATCCCGTGATCGGTCACCACAACGGCGACCTGGTGGGCCGTGAGTGCGCGCGCTCGGGCCGTGGCGTCCGCGAGGTCGTGCTGGAGATGGGCCTGCTCTCGGCGGAGGAGGTCGACGACATCCTGTCCCCCGCGAATCTGCTGCGGCCCCGGTACAAGGGCAAGTCGAGTGGTCAGCTGGCAGCCGCGCCTCCCGACGACCTGTCGGACCCCACCCGAGACGCGGATCGCCCCGACCACCCGAGGGGGTGACCGGGGGTTCTCCGGTGTCGGTGGAGTCGGGTCAGGCGCCGTTCTCGACGGGGCCGACCCGGCCGATGCTGCTCACGGCGAGCTGTCCGATCAAGCTGTCGAATCCGAACGACTGCTCGAGGGCGGCGGTGGAGCCGGAGATGAAGCCGTTGATCGCGGCGGACGAACCGACGGTGAAATCGAACTGGGCGAAGAAGTCGGCGAGTGCCTTCAACATGGTGTGCCTCCCGGTGGGTGTCGACGCGGTCTGTGCCGCGTGGGCGGACCGTGTGCCCGTCTCTACCTGGTCTATCCGTGGTCGACCCCGGGACGTTAGCCCCGAAATATGCTGAAACCTGTTACCGCAGCGGCTAACGTCGGGGCATGAGTTCTCCCACCTCCCGCGTCGTCGCGGGCCGTCAGATCACGTTCCCGGTCCCCGTCGTCTCCGCCTCGATATCGGGTGCCGCGTTCCTGTCGCGGACGGCCGTGGCCCGTCGGCTGATCGCCGCAGGGCCCCAGTCCGCGATCCTGGATTCCGCGGGGGCCGAGCCGGTGTCCCTCCCGGGTGGCCGTACGCCGGTCACGATGATCCACGTCCGGTACCACGACGTCCCGGGCAACGTCCTCGGTGGATATCACGAGGTGGGGTTGGCATTCCAGGTCAAGGTCCCGGGGGTCGGGGTCCAGCAGCACATCCACGAGCTGCCGGTCGACCAGGACTTCACCCTCGCGGCGGGCAACGAACTCTGGGGCTTTCCCAAGTGGAAGGGCGACATGGTCGGGACGGCCGGTGGAGCCCTGGACGACGCCCGTCTCGGAGCCGTGGGGTCCTCGGGGGCCGGTGGCATCGACCTGAAGCTCGACACCCGCCTGGGGGTGCCGCTCCCCGGTCGCCACTCCCTGGGGATGAACTGCATCCAGGTCCTCGACGGCAAGCCGGTCCTGGTCCGCGCCGGCGCCAAGGTCTCGGGCGGCCGGTTCCGGCCGCTGGGGGGCGCCCGCGTGGCGATCGCCTCCGGGGCAGAGGACGGCGATCCCCACATCGCCCGGATCGCCGAGGCCGTCCGCGAGCTCGG
>NZ_JAALEE010000118.1:0-5285 GCF_014145265.1 Dietzia sp. CW19
CGGGCGCCGTCGCCGGTTACCGGCTCAGCGCCACCCCCACCATCTCCGGCGAGGTGATCGGCGTGACCGTCGTCGACGACGAACGGACCGACGTGGTGATGACCGTCACCCGGGACGATCCCGGGACCGCCGCCTACTGCATCGTTCGCGCGCAGGACCAGACCAAGGGCGAGGTCGGCCGCCGGGAGGTGTACGTGCCGCCGTCCGAGAACACCGCGATCCAGGTCGACATGTCCATCGCCACCTCGGCCCGCGCGTTCGTGGCCGACGTCTACGGCTGCGGCGACGACGTCCCCGATTACCTGCGCAGGTAGGGGTTCTCGGGCCCCGAACCAGGTCACCGCTGTGTTAGCATCGTCCCATCAGCACGGCTCCTTTCGCGGGGCCGTGTTTTTCGTACAGCAGCACACACACGAACAGATTGGAGTGCGCTCTCATGGCGAACGACACCCAGGGCTACTGGTTGACCCAGGATTCGTACGACCGCCTCATGGCCGAGAAGGAGGCGCTGATCGCCAACCGTCCGGTCATCGCCGCCGAGATCAACGAGCGGCGCGAGGAGGGCGACCTCAAGGAAAACGCCGGGTACCACGCCGCGCGTGAGCAGCAGGGCCAGGAGGAGGCGCGCATCCGTCAGCTCGACGACCTGCTGGCCACCGCCCAGGTCGGGGAGACGCCCACCGAGACCGGCGTCGCCCTGGTCGGCTCCGTGGTCCGCGCCTACTACAACGGCGACGAGGACACCAAGGAGACCTTCCTGGTGGGCACCCGTGGCGAGGGCTCCGGCAAGGACGACCTCGAGATCTACTCCCCCGACTCCCCGCTGGGCCGCGCGATCCTGGGCGCCAAGGTCGGCGAGAGCCGCGAGTACACCACCCCGAACGGCAAGTCCGTCTCGGTGACGATCGTGACCGCGGAGCCGTACCAGAGCTGACCGGCCACGACGGGCCCGGTGGTAGGTTCTTCACGACTATCGGGCCCGGTTCGACCAGCCCGATCCCGCGCCGGCGTTTCCAGGAGTCCCACGTGACAGACGGTTCCCACGACAGGCCATTCGGCCCGGCACCGAAGATCGAATCGGCGGCCGAGCAGGTCCTGGGACCGGCGCTGCGTACAGGGCAGTCACCGTTCGACGACGAGCTCTACACCTGGACCCCCGAGGTCGCGGAGGAGCTCATCCGCCGCCTGGACGGGGACGCCGAGGAGCACACGGGCGAGCACTCCGCGGACTCCACCCGCTCCCCCGTGATGCAGGCGCTCCACGACCAGCTGGAGGGCGCCCCGCGGCCGGTGGTGCTCCTGGCCGCCGAGTTGCTCTACATCCAGCAGCTGCCCCTGTCCACGGTGACCGCCCGCCTCAAGCGGGGACGGATCAGGGACGTCCTGTCCTGGATCGACGACGCCCCGGAGATCCCCGAGGTCCTCGACGACGCGCTCGGAGAAAAGGGCCCGCTCACCGGCGGGCTCGGGTTCAACGTCCAGATGCGCGAGCACCTGCGGTGGCTGTGCACGTTCGTCATCCACTGGGCCGAGCTGGAGTCCGCCGAACGCGACGCGGCGCTGACCGACCCGTGGGAGTTCCAGCGGGCCGCCCGCTCGACCCCCGGCGACTGGCGGGCCATCCGCTACAGCCTGCAGTACCTGGCCTGGCCCGGGTACTTCCAGCCGATCGTCAAGCACGAGCACAAGACCCGGATCCGCGACGCCTTCGCCGACCTCATCGGCGGGCCGTCCGGGATCGACGAGCTGGACATCGACCAGGACCTCCACCGGATCGCCGAGACGCTCTCCGCGCAGCTCGGCCAGCCCGTCGACTGGTACCGGGGTGCGATCGCCAACCAGTGGCAGCGCCACCGCGACGACCACTCCCGCCGAGCGTGGCTGGTCCGACCCGGGCGCGGCGGCGTCGGTCAGGCCGGTCAGTGGGTCGCGCAGAACCGGATCGCGCTGCCCGCCTCCCACCTTCCGCGCATCCCCGCCCACGCCAGCCGGCTCGAGGTGTCCCAGGCCGTCGAGCAGGGGTACCCGCACCTGGACTACCAGGCACGGTTCCAGCTCACCGCGGAGCTGCACACCTTCCTGTCCCGGATGAGCCCGCAGGACGTGGTGGCCACGGTCGCCGACGCCAAACTGCACCTGGGCACCCTCACCGACGACCTGGGCTACGTGGAGGACGGCGGCCAACAGCTCGAGCGCTCGGTGCGGTGGCACTCGGTCACCCTCGACCTGGACACCCTCCCCAGCCCGCTCTCGGAGCTGATCGGGGAGCCCGGCACCGTCGTGGACCTCACCGACGGCCTCGACGCGCTGCTCGCCACCATGCACCCCGGCCGGCACTCCGCCGAGTCCCAGGTGGCCGAGGCGCCGGGCGCCGGGACCGTGCCCACCCTCCCCGACATCACCGACGAGCTCGCCGACGGCCTGCACATGCCCCGCAAGGAGCTGCAGGAGATCGTGGACACCCTGCAGGAGCGGCAGCAGATCGTCTTCTACGGTCCGCCCGGCACCGGCAAGACCTACCTCGCGCAGGAGCTCGCGCGTTTCCTCGCCGGCGCCGACGACCCGAGCCGGGTCCAGCTGGTGCAGTTCCACCCCAGCTACGCCTACGAGGACTTCTTCGAGGGTTACCGGCCCACGCTCACCGAGTCCGGTCAGCCCGGCTTCGCCCTGCAGGCCGGGCCGCTGCGCCGCCAGGCCGCTCGCGCCACGTCGGACTCCGGGCGCGAGCACCCGAGCTTCCTCATCATCGACGAGATGAACCGCGCCGACCTGGCCCGCGTCTTCGGCGAGATGTACTTCCTGCTCGAGTACCGCGACCGCACGGTCCTGCCCCAGTACAGCCCCGACACCTCGTTCCGGTTGCCGCGCAACCTGTTCATCATCGGCACCATGAACACCGCCGACCGGTCGATCGCCATGGTCGACGCGGCCATCCGGCGCCGGTTCGCGTTCATGGAACTCCACCCGGACACCCCGCCGGTGGCGGGCGTGCTGCGACGTCACCTCGAGGCCCGCGGCGTGACCACCGAGCCCGCCGACCTGCTGGAGGCGCTGAACTCAGAGATCGACGACTCTGACCGCGACCTGCGGATCGGGCCGTCGTACTTCATGAAGGACCGGGCCACCGAACCCGGCGGGCTCGAGGCGATCTGGCGGTACGACCTCCTCCCGCTGCTCGAGGAGCACTACTACGGACGCCTGTCCCGCGCCGAGGTCCACGAACGCTTCGGGCTCGCGACACTGCGTCGGAAGATCGGCCGGGCGTGATCCCCGCCTCGGCGGGCTCTGCGGCGTCGGAGACCATCGAGTTCGACGAGTTCGACCGCCGTGGCCGGCTCGTCACCCTGAGCTGGGAGGGCGCGCAGCACCTGTCCCAGACCGGGCTGGTCGAGGTGTTGCCCGCCGGCCGCGACACGTGGCGGTTGATCCCGTCCGGGAGCGTCGGCTCGGTCCGCGTCGAGGGTCTGTCCGTGCGGGTCCTGCCCGCGGCCAACCTGGGCCTGACGCAGTTGTTCTTCCTGCTCGACCACGCGGCCGACAACGCGTTCCTCCCGTCGGCCGTCGCGGCGAGGGACGACGACGAGCTCTGGGTCTCCGTGGCCGAGTCCATGGCCGCGTTGGCGCACCAGGCCCTGTCGTCCGGGCTGCTGCGCGGCTACCGCAGGGTCGACGAGGCGCTGACCACCGTGCGCGGCCGGATCCGTCTGGGCGACCAGATCCGCCGCCACCCGGGCATGACCATCCCCCTGGAGGTCACCTACTCCGAGTTCACCCCGGACATCGCCGAGAACCGCATCCTGCGCACGGCCGCGCACCGTCTGCAGTTCCTCCCCGACCTGCCGGACGCCACCCGGCGGCGGCTGGCGATGGTGGACGCCCGACTGGCGGACGCCACGCTCATCGGGCAGGGCGCCCCGGTTCCCGCCTGGACACGCACCCGCCTCAACGCCCGGTTCCAGAACGCGCTCGCCCTGGCCGACCGGATCGTGCGCCGAATCTCGGTGGAGGTGGAGGACGGCCACGCGGCGTCGGCGGCCTTCGTCACCGAGATGCCGGCGCTGTTCGAGCGCTTCGTGGAGGCCGAACTGACCGCCGCCCTCGACGGCTGTGGTGGACGGGTGCTGCAGAACCCCGTCGTCCATCTGGACACGGGTATCGAGCAGGGAGACGCCGGGGACGCCGGGTCGACCGGTGCCGCCGGCGGCAGGGCCGGTCGCCACAGCGCTCCCGACACCGAGGGCGACCACATCTCCGTGCCCACCGGCCTCGTGTACGAGGTCGACGGCGAACCGGTCACGACCTTCGTCCCCACCTATCCCACGGACCGCCGCGCCCGGGCCGCCGAGCACTACCGTCTGCTGGCGGCCTGCACCGCGCTCGGCGTGGACCGCGCGTACCTGGTGTATCCGGCCCAGCGTCGCGACGACACCCCGCAGCCGCGGCGGATCGTGCACACCGACATCTCGATCGTCGAGTACCCGGTGGATCTCTCGATGGGGCCACTGGAGAGCCGCAGGACTATCGTCGAGTTGTCACAGCAGGCCCGCGAGCTCGCGGTGCCGAGCCCCGCACGCCACCGCACCGGAGGGAGACGCCACGCCAGATGAGTCACGCAGATGATCCGGCACGGAAGGTCGTCGTCAACCTCGCGCTGGTCGCGGTGGGGACCGTCGGCGCCTACCGGGGTGCGTACGAGCTCCTCGCCCAGCAGGCCAGGATCGCCCGACGGGTGATCCCCAAGCCCACCTCGCGACCCTTCCACGGCGACGGCCTCTACCGGCCCGGTGCCGTGACCGCGGAGCCGTGGCGACCCGGGATGACGTGCGACGTCCACATGGTGATCTTCGGCGACTCGCTCGCCGCCGGCCTGGGTGCCGACTCCCCCGGTGAACTGCCCGGGGTCCTCCTGGCGCGCGGTCTCGCCGAGGAATCGGGGTGGGACGTGCGGCTGAGCGTCAAGGCGATCGTCGGCGCCACCTCCAAGGGGCTCGCCGGTCAGGTCGAGGCCATGCAGATCGCGCACGGCGATCCCGACATCTCGGTGATCCTCATCGGCGGCAACGACATCACCGCACGCAACGCGATCGGCCCGTCGGCCCGCCGCGTGGGCGAGGCCGTCGAGGCGCTCCGCGAGGGCGGCTCCCTCGTGGTGGTGGGCACGTGCCCCGATCTGGGGACCATCAAGCCCGTCCCGCAGCCGCTGCGATCGGTCATGGCCACCCTCAGTCGCCGTCTCGCCTCGGCCCAGGCCGTGCAGGTCCGCCGCGCGGGCGGTGTGCCGGTCT
>NZ_JAALEE010000119.1:0-14033 GCF_014145265.1 Dietzia sp. CW19
CGAGTCCGTCGCCCGCGCCCGGGCGCTGCGCTACTTCTCCGCGTGGGCCGCCGCGCACCTGGCCGCCCCGGACGCCGGCGGCGTGATGGCCAACGCCATGGAGGATCTCATCGCCTCGGACCGGTCGATCGTGCGTGTGGACCAGGTCGCCGCAGCCCTGGGCGTCTCGACTCGCGCACTGCTACGTGGGACTGCCGCCACTGAAGATGATCCGTCGGTACCGACTCCAGGAGGCCGCGCAGCGTCTACGCGAGGACCCGTCGGTGACGATCGCCCGGATCGCCGCGGAGCTCGGGTACTCCGACCACGCCCATCTCAGCGCGGACTTCCGCACGGTCCTCGGCCTGAGTCCCCGGTCCTACCGCCGCGCCCCCGGCGCCGCGGCGAAGGGGTCCTCCGACGGGTGACGGATGGGCACGATGCGCTGGCCGAGGGGGAGAAGGGCCAGCGGGACCATCTTCCAGCAGGCGATGCCGAAGGGGATTCCCACGATCGTCAGGCACAGCAGCAACCCGGCGAGCAGGTGGGCGATCGCCAGTTCCCAGCCGAGCACCAGGATCCACAGGACGTTGCCGATCAGGGAGAGCGCACCGGCGTCCCGGCGGAACTCGGTCCGCCGCCCGAACGGCCACAGGACGTACGCCGCGAGCCGGAACGAGGCGATGCCGAACGGGATGGTGATGATCAGGATGCAGGCGATGATCCCGGCGATGACGTACACGAGCGCCAACCACCAGCCGGCGAGCAGAAACCAGAGCACGTTTCCCAGGGTTCGCATCACACCACGGTAGACGCCGCGGCGGGCCTCCGGGCCGGGTACCGGCGCGCCGGTCGCGGGTCCTGACGCGCACGATGCCGGGTCCGGGGGCCCAAAGCGCTGACGCCCGGCGAGGCATGTGTCATGTTTTAGTGATGGGTGTTCATAAGTTTGCCGTCACCAGGATTCCGCTCGCGCTGGTGCTCGTCACCGCTCTGGTGGCGACCGCTCTCATCTCGGTGTCCGTGCAGGCCCGGGCCGAGGCGCGGATGGCCGAGGGCTTCCACTGGGGGGTGGCCACCTCGGGCTTCCAGGTCGAGGGTTCAAATATGGATTCCAACTGGAAGCGCTACGTCGACGCCGCCGCCGCGCGTGGAGAGGCTGATCCGGTCAACGACGCCGTCGACTTCTGGAACCGGTACCCGGAGGACATCGCCCGTGCCGCGGACCTGGGCGTGAACATCTTCCGCCTCAGCGTGGAGTGGTCGCGCATCGAGCCCGAGCCGGGGCGGTACGACGAACAGGCGTTGCGTCGCTACGACGACATCCTGAGCACGATCAGGGCGCACGGCATGACGCCGATGATCACGATGGTCCACTACGTGTATCCGGGATGGCTGGTCGATCGCGGCGGGTTCCTCTCGCCGGACTCGGTGGAGGCGTTCGGGCGCTACGCCGAGCTCATCACCGAGCGGTGGGCCGGTAACGGGACGATGTGGGTCACCTTCAACGAGCCGCTGGTGTTCTTCAGTCACGAACTCCGCATCGGGCTGGTGGGGCTGCACCAGTTCAACGCATTCCGCGACAACGTGGTGGCGGCCCACAAGCTGGGATATCACGCCGCTCATCGGGCGGACCCCGATGCCATGGTCACCGCGAACGAGGCGTACCTCCCCGCCTTCGCCCCGGCCACGGACGATCTGCTGCTCAACCACATCCGCGACGAGCTGGACTTCATCGGGGTCGACTACTACTACGGCATCGCGCTCGACAATCTCACGACCATCCGTGCCGCGTGGGACGACTTCGCCGGCGTCCGTCCGCAGCCCGAGGGGATGTACGAGTCGATCGTCCACTACGCCAGGCACTTCCCCGGCAAGCCGCTGTTCATCGTCGAGAACGGGATGCCCACCCACAACGGCTACCGGGAGGACTCCTTCGAGCGCGGTGACTACCTCCGTGACGTCGTGTTCTGGATCCAACGCGCGGTCGCCGACGGCTACCCGGTGATCGGCTACAACCACTGGTCGCTGGTGGACAACTACGAGTGGGGGACCTACGACTCCCGTTTCGGCCTCTACCAGGTGGATGTGCTCACCGATCCGGCTCTCGAGCGCAGGCCGACCTCCGGGGTCGACGCGTACCGGGACGTGATCGCGGGCGGTGGCGTACCGGAGGGCTATCGCCCGGTCCTGCCGGTGGGCACGTGCTCGCTGGGGACGATCCCCGACACCTGCCTCCGTCCCGTCGACGTCCACGGCCCGATGGCGCGGCTGGCGGGCTGACGGCCCGGGCCACCACCGCCGAACCCTTCACCAGCCGGCCCCCCGGACGTAGGGTCACCCCATGGATCGGTTCGCCTCCGTCACCGGGGGACTCGACGCCCTGGTCGACTCCGGACGGCTGACGGGTTACGTCTGCGGGGTACGGCAGGACGGTCGATCACGGATCGCGTCGGGTGGGACGCGGTCGCCCGGCGGCCCCGCGCTCGACCCGGATGCGGTGTTCCCGCTGTCGTCCAACACCAAGCCGGTGGGCGGCGTGCTCGGGCTGAGGCTGGTCGAGCTCGGGATCCTCTCGCTCGACGACCCGGTGGCCACACATCTGCCGGAGCTGTCCGCCCCCAGGGTCCTCGCCCGGCCCGGCGGGCCGATCGACCGGACCGTACCGGCCGGGCGACAGATCACGCTGCGCCATCTCCTCACCATGACCGCCGGCGTCGGCTGGGCGGGGGAGGGCAGTCCCCTGACCGTCGCCATGGGCGAGCGGCAGGTCGCACCCGGCCCCTACGCACCGCCGATGGAGCCGGACGAGTACCTCCGGCTGCTGGGTGCACTGCCCCTGGCGGACCAACCCGGGCGGGGTTGGAACTACCACACCGGCAGTGACGTCCTGGGGGTGCTCCTGGCGCGGGCAACGGGCGCCAGCGTGTCCGGGTTGGTGGCCGAGTACGTCACGGGGCCGCTCGGACTGGCGGACTGCGGGTTCACCGCCGACCCGGATCGGCTCCCCACCTGCCACGGGCTCGGACCCGACGGGGCCCTCCGGCCGCTGGACATCCGGAGCAGATTCGATCGCCCACCTCGCTTCGAGTCCCTGGCGTGTGGGCTGGCCTCGACCGTCGCCGACTATCTGGCCTTCCTCGACGTCCTGGTCGACGGCGGGACCGTCCTGGGTCCGGAGTTCGCGGAGATGATGACGACCGACCACCTGACTCCGCGGCAGCGCGCCGATGCGGAGGGGTTCATCGGACCCGGCTGTGGATACGGGATGCAGGTGGAGATCCGCCCGGACGGGGTCGTCGGCTGGGCGGGGGGACTGGGGACGATCGGTTACGTCGACCGGCGCACGGGCCGCTGCGCGGCGGTGTTCACCACGCAGTCCTTCGACGTACCGGGGACGGCGGACGCGCTGGACTCGGTGTGGGAGCTGGTGCGGTGATCGGGCGGCGGTGCCTGGTCGGCCGGTGTCCGGTCGACCACCGACCGCCGGGGCGTCACCCCTCGCGCCACCAGGTGTCGAGTGGCGTGGCCGGGACCGCCCGCTTGTGGCGGGTGGCCAGGAACAGCTGCTCGATCCGGGCAGCGGCCTGAGTCGGCACGCCGTCGCGGCCCTCCAGGTAGTCGTCGATCTGCTCGTACGTCACGCCCAGTGCCACCTCGTCGGGCAGGCCCGGACGGTCGTCCTCGAGATCGGCGGTGGGGACCTTCCGCCAGGTCGACTCCGGGGCGCCGAGGTGCCGCAGCAGCGCTGCACCCTGCCGTTTGGTGAGGCCGGTCAGGGGGGTGAGGTCCACGCCGCCGTCTCCGTACTTGGTGAAGAAGCCGGTGACCGCCTCGGCGGCGTGATCGGTGCCGACGACGAGATGGCCGAGCTGCCCGGCCACCGCGTACTGCGCGACCATCCGCTGGCGCGCCTTGACGTTGCCGCGGACGAAGTCGCGGAGCGGGCCCGCGTGGCCGGGAAGGTCCTCCAGTGCAGTCGCGGCAGCACCGGAGGCGGCCTCCGAGGCCGCCCGGATGTCGACGGTGACGCGGGCATCGGGCCGGATGAAGTCCAGGGCCGCGACGGCGTCGTCCTCGTCCGCCTGGGTTCCGTGGGGGAGCCGCATGGCGACGAACCGCGCGTCGGGCAGGCCCTCGTCGCGGAGCTTCTCGGCGGCGAGCTGGCACAGCCGACCCGTCAGGGTGGAGTCCTGGCCCCCGCTGATCCCCAGGACGAAACCCGTGGCGGGGGTGCTGCGGAGATACTCGGCCAGGAACGCCACCCGCCGGGCGACCTCCTGCTCCGGATCGATGTCGGGACGAACGCCGAGTTCGGCGATGATGGACGCGCGGAGAGCGCCGGTGTCTGCAGAGGACTGGGTCATGGCGTCAGCATAGGAAGCCCGTGTGACTTCTGCGTGACATGCGGACGGGCCACGCGAGGTGCCCGGTTCCGCCGGTTGGAGTTCTGACGGGGCAGTCCGTTACGATGGACCAGTTGTGTGTCGTGCATCCGACCTCCGGGTCGGACGTGTCGCGCAGTCATCCCCAGTCGTGTCGGCGGCCATCACGGCCGCCCCGAGAGCCTAAGGAGCGCCAGATGAAGGTCCGCAAGTCCCTTCGGTCGCTGAAGAACAAGCCGGGCGCCCAGGTTGTCCGTCGTCGCGGCAAGGTCTACGTGATCAACAAGAAGGACCCCCGTTTCAAGGCCCGCCAGGGCTGAGTCTCGTCCGCGTGGGATCCCACGCACCCTCGAGGGCCCGCCTCCGGTTCGCCGGCGGCGGGCCCTCGTCGTCGTCGTGGGGGCGGGGCAGACCCGCGCCGACGGTGACCCCCGACGACCCCGCCGCCGCGGGGCCTCCCGGTGCCCCTTCCGCGGCGGTGACCCCGTCGCCCCTGTGGAGCGGTTGGGGACAAGGTGTGGGGTGGTTGGGGACGACCTGTGGGGCGCCGGACGGGGTCTCCGGCACCGTCTCACGCGTGGCAGAGTGACGGTCGCGGGGCGAGGCGGCGGCGTTCGGGCCGACCGTGACAACGGTGGGTGGGAAGTGTCCACAAGGCGGGATCGCGACCTGGGAATACCACCGTTGTAAGACCAAAATGTTGTGGTCGATTGACTCGTCGGACACTAGGGGTAGTGTCTAGGGTGTTGCGGCCCCCGATGAATGCCACGTGTGGCATTCGGGCTGTGAACCCTGACAGACACGACGGTTATCCACAGGCCGGGCGGAAGCGCCGGAACCGATGACCGTCCGAGAAGAGCCCCTCCGCGCCTCCCCGGCGCCCGTGCCGAAAGAGGTCCACGACTGATGGTCACCGTCTACACCAAGCCCGCCTGCGTCCAGTGCAACGCCACCTACAAGGCGCTCGACAAGCAGGGCGTCGAGTACCGGGTGGTCGACATCTCCGTCGACGACGACGCGCGTGAGTACGTGATGGCCCTCGGGTATCTCCAGGCTCCCGTCGTGGTGTCCGGTTCCGAGCACTGGTCGGGTTTCCGGCCGGACCGGATCAAGGCCCTCGTCACCGTCGCGGCCTGACCCCGGGGCGGACCCGGAACACATGTAGATCCGAAGGGGGCAGTCATGGCGGCTCCGCTGTCGGCCACCGAGCCGGTGAGGATCGTCTACTTCTCCAACGTCTCCGAGAACACCAAGCGGTTCGTCGACCGTCTGGGGCTCCCGGCGCTGCGCATACCCACGCGGAGGACCGAAGCGGGGCCGATCGTGTCGGACCCGTATGTTCTGATCGTCCCGACGTACGGGGGATGCCTCGAGGTCACGGGCAGGACCGGGGCGTCGGTCCCGCGACAGGTGGTCACGTTCCTGAACAACGAGCACAACAGAAGCCTCTGCCGCGGCGTGATCGCCGCCGGTAACACCAACTTCGGTTCGGACTACGCGGTCTCCGGCGACGTGATCGCACGCAAACTCGAGGTCCCGTACCTCTACAGGTTCGAACTGATGGGCACACAAGAGGACGTCATCCGCGTCCGCGAGGGATTGGAAGAGTTTTGGCAGCACCGACCGTGACCCCCGAAGGCACCATCGCCGGCGAGGCGGGCGAGGGGCAGCGCCTGGATTACCACGCGCTCAACGCCATGCTCAACCTCTACGACGCGGACGGCAGGATCCAGTTCGACAAGGACCGTGAGGCCGCGCGGGAGTACTTCCTCCAGCACGTCAACCAGAACACGGTCTTCTTCCACAACCTGGACGAGAAGCTGGACTACCTGGTCGACAAGAACTACTACGAGCGGGAGGTGCTCGACCGGTACACGCGCAACTACGTGCGGGAGCTGTTCGACCACGCCTACGCCAAGAAGTTCCGCTTCCCCACGTTCCTCGGCGCGTTCAAGTACTACACCTCGTACACGCTCAAGACCTTCGACGGGAAGCGGTACCTCGAGCGCTACGAGGATCGCGTCTGCATGGTCGCCCTCACGCTCGCGGACGGCGACGAGGACCTGGCCCGCCGCCTGGTCGACGAGATCATCGACGGTCGCTTCCAGCCGGCCACCCCCACGTTCCTGAACTCGGGCAAGAAGCAGCGCGGCGAGCCCGTCTCCTGTTTCCTCCTGCGTATCGAGGACAACATGGAGTCCATCGGCCGCAACATCAACTCCGCGTTGCAGCTGTCCAAGCGCGGTGGCGGAGTGGCACTGCTGCTGTCGAACCTCCGCGAGCACGGCGCCCCGATCAAGCACATCGAGAACCAGTCCTCCGGCGTCATCCCCGTGATGAAGCTGCTGGAGGACTCCTTCTCCTACGCCAACCAGCTCGGCGCCCGCCAGGGTGCCGGGGCGGTGTACCTGCACGCCCACCACCCGGACATCTTCAAGTTCCTCGACACCAAGCGGGAGAACGCGGACGAGAAGATCCGTATCAAGACCCTGTCGCTGGGCGTGGTGATCCCGGACATCACGTTCGAGCTGGCCAAGCGCAACGACGACATGTACCTGTTCTCGCCGTACGACGTCGAGCGGATCTACGGCAAGCCTTTCGCGGACGTCGACATCACGGAGCACTACACCGAGATGGTCGAGGACAGCCGGATCAAGAAGACCAAGATCAACGCGCGGCACTTCTTCCAGACCCTCGCCGAGCTGCAGTTCGAGTCCGGCTATCCGTACATCATGTACGAGGACACGGTGAACCGGGCCAACCCGATCGCCGGCAAGATCACCCACTCGAACCTGTGCTCGGAGATCCTCCAGGTCTCCACGCCGTCGACGTACAACGAGGACCTCACCTACTCGCACGTGGGTAAGGACATCTCCTGCAACCTCGGCTCCCTCAACATCGCCAAGGCCATGGACTCACCGGACTTCGGCCGGACCATCGAGACGGCGATCCGGGGCCTGACCGCGGTGTCCGACCAGACCCACATCGACTCGGTCCCGTCGATCGAGCGGGGCAACGCCGAGTCCCACGCGATCGGCCTGGGGCAGATGAACCTGCACGGCTACCTCGCCCGCGAGCGGATCCACTACGGGTCCGAGGAGGGCGTGGACTTCACGAACATCTACTTCTACACGGTGCTCTACCACGCGGTCCGCTCGTCGAATCTCCTCGCGCGGGAGCGAGGGACGTGGTTCGCCGGGTTCCCGGAGTCCACGTACGCGTCCGGTGAGTTCTTCGACAAGTACACGGACAGGGTGTGGGAGCCGGCCACCGAGCGGGTGCGCCAGCTGTTCACCGAGGCGGGCGTCGCGGTGCCCACCCAGGAGGACTGGCGCGCGCTCAAGGCCGACGTGCAGCAGTACGGCATCTACAACCAGAACCTGCAGGCCGTGCCGCCCACCGGGTCGATCAGCTACATCAACAACTCGACCTCGTCGATCCACCCTGTCGCGTCCCGGATCGAGATCCGCAAGGAGGGCAAGATCGGTCGCGTCTACTACCCGGCGCCCTACCTGACCAACGACAACCTGGACTACTACCAGGACGCGTACGAGATCGGGTACGAGAAGATCATCGACACGTACGCGGCGGCCACCCAGCACGTGGACCAGGGACTCTCGCTGACCCTGTTCTTCAAGGACACGGCCAGCACCCGCGACGTGAACCGCGCCCAGATCTACGCGTGGCGCAAGGGGATCAAGACCCTGTACTACATCCGCGTGCGCCAGCTCGCGCTCGAGGGCACCGAGGTCGAGGGCTGCGTCTCGTGCATGCTCTGACCCCCGGGCCTCAGGCCTGCGCCCCGAACCGCCCCCGCCATCACGAGGAGATCCGATGACCGCCGAGCTGCACGCTCCGGGATCCCACAGCCCCGCCGCCGGGGTCGCCCCCCGGCTCGTCGACCGGGTGTCGGCGATCAACTGGAACCGCGTCACGGACGAGGTCGACGATCAGGTCTGGGGTCGGCTCACCAGTAACTTCTGGTTGCCGGAGAAGGTCCCGGTGTCCAACGACATCCCGTCGTGGCAGACCCTGACGGACTCGGAGCAACAGCTCACCACCCGGGTCTTCACCGGCCTGACGCTGCTGGACACCCTCCAGGGGACGGTCGGCGCGGTGAGCATGATCCCCGACGCGTCGACCCCCCACGAGGAGGCGGTGCTCACCAACATCGCGTTCATGGAGTCGGTCCACGCCAAGAGCTACTCCACCATCTTCTCGACGCTCTGCTCCACTCCGCAGGTCGACGACGCCTTCCGCTGGGCGGAGGAGAACACCTTCCTGCAGCGCAAGGCGCACATCATCCTCGGGTACTACTCCGGGGAGGATCCCCTCAAGCGCAAGATCGCCTCGACCCTCCTCGAGTCGTTCCTCTTTTACTCGGGCTTCTACCTGCCCATGCGCTGGTCCTCGCGGGCCAAGCTCACCAACACGGCGGACATCATCCGGCTCATCATCCGGGACGAGGCCGTGCACGGCTACTACATCGGATACAAGTACCAGCGTGCGCTCGAGCAGATCGGGCAGGCCGAGCGCGACGAGTTGAAGGACTACACCTTCGAGTTGCTCTTCGAGTTGTACGACAACGAGGCGGACTACACCGAGGACCTCTACGACACGGTGGGGTGGACCGAGGACGTCAAGAAGTTCCTGCGCTACAACGCCAACAAGGCGCTGATGAACCTCGGATACGAGGGGATGTTCCCCAAGGACGAGACCAACGTCGACCCCGCGATCCTCTCGGCGCTCAGCCCGAACGCCGACGAGAACCACGACTTCTTCTCGGGTTCCGGCAGCTCCTACGTCATGGGCAAGGCCGTCGCCACGGAGGACGAGGACTGGGACTTCTGACCCGACCGTCGTCACCACCTCACCCCGGCACCCGATCAGGTGCCGGGGTGAGGTCGTCCGGCAGGTGCGCCGGGTCGTCCTGTCGGCTCGGCCGGCTCCCCGGCTACCCGTCCGGGGCGATCCCGTTGATGGAACTCCGGATGTCGTCGAGGACCGCGCGCGCGGCCACCGGGCCGGATCCCTCCCACACGGCCCGGTCCACGACGAACATGCGGCGGGCGCCCACCGCGTCGAGGTCCGTCCACCGCTCGGTGGCGAAGGCCTCCCGCGCGGACTGCTCCGAACCGTCACCGCCGCCCACCACGGCGAAGATCACGTCACCGTCGAGTTCATCGCCCACGGGAGGAGACTCTGGGGCGGGTTCGATCCGCTGGCCGTCCCGCGTGCGCTGCGCCGGGGGTCGGCCGGCACCGACCGCCTCGAGCATGAGGCTCCCGAGGGTGTCCGGCCGCTGGACCGCGACGCCGTCGGCGTCGGAGACGGAGACGGAGACGAGCGAGACCCAGGTGTCGCTCGGGGTGGTGGCGTCGGCGGTGAACCGGGCCCGGTCGATCACGTCCAGCAGGAGATCCCCGCCGGCACGCGGGCGCCCGTAGGCGTCGGCGATCGCCTCGGTGCTCTCGGTCCAGTTCAGAGCCCGCGCGTCGTACACGACCGTCGGGGCGACCTCCGCCAACGCCCGCACCACGGACGGGTCGGGATCGAGCGAGTCCGCCAACACGATGAGGTCGGGGTCGAGTTCACGGGCCGCGGCCGCGGTCTCCTCCGCGCCCGAGTCGCCGGTGATCGCGAGGTCGGGCAGTCCCACGAGGGGCGCGGGGAGGTAGACGTCGGCGTCGCGGGGCAGACCGGAGGTCCCGACGACGAGGTCCTGCAGCCCCAGGCCGCACGCGACGTCCACGGCCCCGGCCCCGAGAGCCAGGATCCGTTCCGGCGACCGGGGGACCTCGACCGTCGCGTCGGCCGGGTCCACGGACTCGACCCGCCTGACGCCGTTCCCGGCGAACTCGGCCGGCGCCGGTACGGGCGCACACGACTCCTCCGGTTCGGCGGAGCGCTGGAGCTCCTCGCCGGCCATCCGTGAGGGGGTCGTGGTGACGGGGTGCTCGACCATGTCGACGGGGGACGGCCCGCACCCGGCGAGCACGAGGCCGGCGACGAGCGGGCCCACGACGCCCACCGTGACCCGCACGGGGGTGGAAGGGTACCCCCGTCCGCGAGGGCGGTGTCGGCTCGGCGCGAGATCGGTCATGGGGGAGAGCCTAGGAGATGGGTCGCGGGCGCAGTCGAAGTGGAGGTCGAGGCGGGTCCGGGCGTCATCTCGGGCGTGTCGTGGCGGGGCCGGATTCCCGCAGATGACCCGCCCCGGCGAGTTCGGCGGGGTGAGTGGTGGACGCTCTCAGCGGAGGGTTAGGATTGCCCTCACGCACTATTCCTTTGCGTTCGACGTGGGGTCGGTGGTTCGACCCGCGGCGTCGGGTGAGGCGTTCAGGAGGACCCTTATGACCGCAGTGGCCCCCAAGCCGGTCGACGATCTCGACCATCCGCCGGGCGTACCCACGGGCACCGCCCGGCCGGGTTCGTTCGTGTGGAAGATGATGACGACGACCGATCACAAGCTGCTCGGCCTGATGTACATCGTCACCTGTTTCGTCTTCTTCTTCATCGGCGGGCTCATGGCCCTGCTCATCCGGGCGGAGCTCTTCGTCCCGGGCATGCAGTTCCTGTCCAACGAGCAGTTCAACCAGCTGTTCACCATGCACGGCACGGTCATGCTGCTGCTGTACGGCACCCCGATCGTGATCGGGTTCGCGAACTACATCATGCCGCTGCAGATCGGCGCCCCCGACGTCGCCTTCCCGCGACTGAACGCCCTGGGCTACTGGCTGTTCGCGGTCGGCGGCACGATCATGCTCTCGGGCTTCCTCACCCCGGGTGGTGCGGCCGCGTTCGGCTGGACCATGTATATGCCGCTGGCCGACAAGATCCACTCGCCGGCCGTCGGCGCGGACCTGTGGATCCTCGGTGTGGGCATCGGCGGTATCGGTACCATCCTCGGCGCCGTCAACTTCGTCACCACGATCATCTGCCTCCGCGCGCCGGGCATGACCATGTTCCGTATGCCGATCTTCACGTGGAACATCCTCGTGGCGTCGGTCCTGATCCTGCTGATCTTCCCGCTGCTCACCGCCGCCGCTCTCGGCGTCTTCTACGACCGGCAGTTCGGTGGCCGCATCTACGATCCGGGCAACGGTGGCGCCATCCTCTGGCAGCACCTGTTCTGGTTCTTCGGTCACCCCGAGGTGTACGTCCTCGCCCTGCCGTTCTTCGGCATCGTCTCCGAGGTGTTCCCGGTCTTCTCGCGCAAGCCGCTCTTCGGTTACGCCGGTCTGATCTTCGCGACCCTCGCCATCGCCGCGCTGTCCATGGCGGTCTGGGCTCACCACATGTTCGTCACCGGTGCGGTGCTCCTGCCGTTCTTCTCGTTCATGACGTTCCTCATCGCCGTTCCGACGGGTGTGAAGTTCTTCAACTGGATCGGCACCATGTGGCGCGGCAAGATGACGTTCGAGACGCCGATGATCTTCGCGCTCGGCTTCATCGTGACCTTCCTCTTCGGTGGTCTGACGGGCATCATGATGGCCGCGGCGCCGATCGACTTCCACATCTCGGACACGTACTTCATCGTCGCCCACTTCCACTACACGCTCTTCGGCACGATCGTGTTCGCCACGTTCGCCGGCGTGTACTTCTGGTTCCCCAAGATGACCGGCCGGATGCTCGACGAGACGCTGGGCAAGTGGCACTTCTGGCTGATGTTCATCGGCTTCCACACCACGTTCCTCGTGCAGCACTGGCTCGGTAACCAGGGCATGGCCCGCCGGTACGCCGACTACCTGGCGACGGACAACTTCACGGTCCTCAACCAGATCTCCACCATCGGGTCGTTCATCCTCGGCATCGCGATGCTGCCGTTCATCTGGAACGTCATCAAGAGCTGGCGTTACGGCGAGATCGTCACGGTCGACGACCCGTGGGGTGCGGGCAACTCGCTCGAGTGGGCGACCTCCTGCCCGCCGCCGCGTCACAACTTCGTGACCCTGCCCCGGATCCGCTCCGAGCGGCCGGCGTTCGAACTGCACTACCCGCACATGAGCGAGCGCATGCGTGCGGAGGCCCACGTCGGGGGCCGGGCCGCGGCCCAGGACCCGGCTGCGGTCAAGGACGTGGCCGAGCGCGGCTCGTCACCGCAGAGGGGCTGACCCACCCGCCCGTACTCACCCACGGGCCTCGGACCCCGCTGAACCCCGTCGGTAGGCTCGTCCTCCGGCGGGGTTCGGCGCGTGTGAGCCCGTCCGGTCCACCACCCCAGTCGTCAGCACGAGCACTCGTCAGGAGCACACGTGAGCACCCCCGGTACCCCGGCACTACTCACCGTCACCGGTCCCGACCGGCCAGGTGTGACCGCGAGGATCATGTCGGTCCTCGCCTCCCACCACTCCGACCTGGTGGACGTGGAGCAGGTCGTGGTCAACGGCCATCTCTCCCTGGGGCTCATGGTCCGGGTGGACGCGGGCGCCGACATCGTGACCGTGGTCCGCGAGCTCACCGAGCAGGTCCACGAGCTGGGGATGCAGTTGGAGGTCCAGTTCGACGACATCGCGCCCCCCACGCCGCCCTCGACCCACGCGGTGGTGATCCTCGGCAGTCCGGTCACCGCGTCGGCGTTCTCCGCGGTGGCGGGTTCGCTCGCGTCGATCGGCGCGAACATCGACACGATCCGAGGGATCGCCGACTACCCGGTGACGGGGCTGGAGCTGCAGGTCTCGACCGCCGGCCGCGACGCCGCCGACGACGCCAGGCTGCGCGAGGCGATGGCGCCCCTGTCGGACGCGCACGGCGTCGACATCTCGGTGGACGGTGCCGGGCTGGGCCGCCGGTCCAAGCGTCTGGTGGTGTTCGACGTGGACTCCACCCTGGTCCAGGGTGAGGTCATCGAGATGCTCGCCGCCCACGCGGGCAGGGAGGCCGAGGTGCGCGCGGTCACCGAACGCGCGATGCGGGGGGAGCTGGATTTCGCCCAGTCCCTCCACGAGCGCGTGGCGACCCTGGCCGGACTGCCGGCCACCGTCCTCGACGAGGTCGCGGCCAGCATCGTTCTGACCCCGGGTGCGCGGACGACGATCCGCACGCTCAAGCGTCTCGGCATCCGCTGCGGAGTGGTGTCGGGCGGGTTCATCCAGGTGATCGCCGGCCTCGCCGAGGAGCTGGGTCTCGACTTCGCGCGGGCCAACACGCTCGAGATCGAGGACGGCGTGCTCACCGGCCGCGTCATCGGCGAGGTGGTGGACCGTGAGGCCAAAGCCGACTACCTGCGCGAGTTCGCCGAGGAGCTCGGCATCTCGTTGAGCCAGACCGTCGCGGTGGGTGACGGGGCGAACGACATCGACATGCTCACCGCTGCGGGGCTGGGGATCGCGTTCTGCGCCAAGCCCGCCCTCCGCGAGGTGGCCGACGCGTCGCTGTCCAAGCCGTTCCTCGACACCGTCCTGTTCGTCCTCGGCATCACGCGCGACGAGATCGAGGCGGCCGACACCGCCGCCGGCACCTACCGCCGCGTCCCGCTCGTGTGACCGAGGGACCACAGGTCGAGGGGCCGCGTCCCGAGGAGCCACCGACCGACGCACCACCGGCGGGAGATCCTGCGACCGGTGCCGCGCTCGACTGGTGCCACGCCCGACTCCGCGCCGGGTCGGCCGGGACCGAGGACCCGGATGACCGCGGCACCGTCCGCTCCATGCCGATCGTGCTGCACCT
>NZ_JAALEE010000120.1:0-1383 GCF_014145265.1 Dietzia sp. CW19
GCTCGGGTCGTCGGCGCCGCCGACCAGGACGTCCCGCATCCCCAGGGCGGGGCCGAGCGAGTCTCCGGTGATCTGGACGGAGACGGTGACCGCACCCGCGGTCATGTCGGCGGACCGGTCCTCCGGCACGGACAGATCGGTGACGGCCGCCTCCACGGCCACCGGACCGAGACCCGGGCGGGTGACACCCTCGACGCGGATCGACGCCGACGCCAGTGTCCCGGGCCCCGCCCACCGTGTCGACGGGCCCCCACCGATCATCACCGACGGGGCCGCGACCCCCGGGGTCGCCGGGCGGATCCGGGTGGACACGTCCGCCTCCACCATGGAGGCGTTGACGGAGTCCACGGTGAAGGCGCCGACCACCACGACGGCCAGGGCGGCGGTCGCCACCGTGACACTGCGACGGGCTCTCATGGGGTTCAGGTCTACTCCGATCGTCGGAACTGGGGGACGGGTCGCTAGTATCGTCTGGGCGCCCGGACGAGGAGGAAGCGACACATGGACGTAGTGCTCCTCACGACTGAAGCCGACCCCGAGGCGGTGGTCCCCGCGCTGTCGCTCCTGCCGCATTCGGTCAGACTGCTGCCGGCCCTCGCCTCCTCCGTGGCCGAGCTGTCGGGGGCCGCGCTCTCCGTCGTCGACGCACGGAGTGATCTCGCGGCGTCCCGCGCGCTCTGCCGCCTCCTGTCGGGAAGCGCGGACATCTCCGTCATCGCGGTGGTCTCGGAGGGCGGGCTCATCGCGGTCAGCGGGGACTGGGGTCTCGACGACATCATCCTGCCGACCACGGGACCGGCGGAGGTGGACGCCCGGTTCAGGCTCTCCGCCGCCCGTCACTCCGCGCAGGGGGAGTCCGACGGCGGGTTGCTCACGGTGGGCGAGCTCGTGATCGACGAGGAGACCTACGTCGCCCGGGTGAAGGGGCGACCCCTGGACCTGACCTACAAGGAGTTCGAACTCCTCAAGCACCTGTGTCAACACCCCGGACGCGTCTTCTCCCGCGCCCAGCTCCTCCAGGAGGTCTGGGGATACGACTTCTTCGGCGGAACCCGGACGGTCGACGTCCACGTCCGACGGCTGCGGGCCAAGCTGGGGCCCGACCACGAGTCCCTCATCGGAACCGTGCGTAACGTCGGGTACAAAGCGGTCCGGCCGACCGACCGCAGGGAGGACGGGGGAGACGCATGACCGCCATCGAGCACGCGGTGGACGACGAGACGGCCGCGCTGATCGAGGCCGTCGCCCGGGACGCCGCGGCCGAGGACGGGGTGGCACCGCTCGGCGAGCAGCCTCTGCGGTCGCTCCGGTCGGGCGACGAGCAGGCCGTCCGCCATCTCCTGGTCCGCGGAGACGAAGGTGATGTCGCCGGCTACGCCCAGC
>NZ_JAALEE010000121.1:0-4786 GCF_014145265.1 Dietzia sp. CW19
CCCCGCGTCGGCCGTCCGCGCGACGGTGTCCTCGGCGCCGGTCGCCTGCGAATCGACCGTCTGTGAGTCGACCGTCTGCGGATCGGTCTGCTGAGCGGCCCGGACCGGGGCGGGCTGGTACTCGGCCACCACGACGTGGGCGTTGGTCCCGCCGAAGCCGAATCCGGAGACACCGGCCAGCGCCCGGCCGCTGTAGCGCGGCCACGGCCGGTTCTCCGTGACGACGCTCAGCCGCGCGGCGTCGAAGTCGATGTACGGGTTGGGGCCGGCGAAGTTGAGGGTGGGCGGGAGCGAGTCGTGCCCCATCCCGAGGATGATCTTGGCCAGGCCCGCGGCACCGGCCGCCGACTCCATGTGCCCGAAGTTGGTCTTGGCCGAGCCCAGCAGCGTGGGTCGATCGGCGTCGCGGCCGCGGCCGAGCACCTGTCCGATCGCGGTGGCCTCGATGGGGTCACCGAGGATCGTGCCCGTGCCGTGGGCCTCGATGTAGTCGACGTCCCTCGGGTCCACACCCGCGTCGGCGTACGCCTGGCGCAGCACCGCCACCTGGGCGTCCGGGTTGGGGGCGGTCATCCCGTTGGAGCGTCCGTCGGAGTTGACGGCGGACCCCTTGATGACGGCGAGGACCACGTCCCCGTCCCGTTCGGCCTCGGACAGGCGCTTCAGGATGAACAGTCCCCCGCCCTCCGCCCGGCAGATGCCGTTGGCGTCGGAGGAGAAGGCCTTGATGCGCCCGTCGGGGCTGAGCGCGGCCCCGGTCTTGGCGAAGCCCATGGTGGCGGCGGGCGCCAGCATCATGTTGACGCCACCGGCCACGGCCAGGTCGGACTCGTGCAGGCGCAGCGAGTTGACGGCCTCGTGGATCGCGACCAGGGAGGTCGAGCACGCGGTGTCCAGGGTCATCGAGGGGCCGCGGAAGTCGAACGTGTACGACACCCGGTTGGAGATGATCGAGTTGGAGGCGCCCGTGACCGCGTACGGGGAGGCGGCGGCGGAGTCGGAGGTGAGGAACACCTGGTAGTCGCTGGACGACGAACCGATGAACACGCCCACCTCGTGGCCCTTGAGGTCACTCGCGGGCAGGTGCGCGTGCTCGAGGGCCTCCCAGGTGAGCTCGAGTGCGAGCCGCTGCTGCGGGTCCACCATCTCCGCCTCGCGGGGACTCATGCCGAAGAACTCGGCGTCGAAGTCCCGCACCTCGGAGTCGTCGAGCCACCCGCCCCGGTCCGGGGCCTCGGCCAGGACCTGCTGGACGTAGGAGTCACCCGCCCACTCGGACCAGCGGGTCGCCGGACGCGGGCTGGTGGCGTCCCGGCCCTCGGACAGCAGTTCCCAGGTGGCCTCGGGCGAGTCCGCGCCGCCCGGGAAACGGGTGGCGAAGCCGATCACGGCGACGTCGAACTCCATCCCCGCCCCACGGTGGCGGAAGGTGTGGAGGTCTCCGGGCTCGTCGATCTCGGCCGGTCCGTTGACCACGTACTCGGCGAGAGAGGCGATGGTGGGGTGCTGGTAGGCCACCGTGGCGTCCAGGGGACGGCCGAGCAGGTCCTCGAGATCCGCCGAGAGGGTCACCGCGTCCCGGGAGGACAGCCCGAACTCCTCGAGGGAGCGGTCGTCGGTCACCTTGGCGACGTCGAGCCCGGTGGCCCGGGAGACCCAGCCCCGCAACCAGTCGCGGAGCTCTACTACCGTCATCTCGCTCTGTGCCATCGTGGGGATCGCCTTTCCATCGGGTCTCGTCCGGTGTGCTCGCCCGTCGCCGCCGCGCACCGGTGGTGCCGTGACGCGGCCCGGAAACTACTCCGCCGGCTCGTCGGGGAAGGCCGTCTGCTGGTGGCCTCCCCGCAGGGTCCCGCCGACGTAGGCGGTCTTGCAGGCGCGGCGGGCGATCTTGCCGCTGGAGGTTCGGGGGATGGACCCGGCGGGGACCAGGATCACGTCCTGCGCGGTGACCCCGTGCCTCGCCGAGATCGCCGAGCGGACCGCGTCCGCGATGGGTCCGGGATCCGCCTTCCCCGCACCGGGGGCGCGCTCGCCCACCACCACGAGGGTCTCCGAGGAGTCATCGGAGGGGATCACGGCGCCGTTACGGGCGTCGATCGGGAGCTGGTTGGCCGGCACGGAGAACGCGGCGACGAAGCCCGGGCGCAGCGAGGCGGAGGCGTCCTGCGCGGTGTTCTCGAGATCCTGCGGGTAGTGATTGCGTCCGGCGACGATCACGAGGTCCTTGACCCGACCGGTGATGTACAGCTGGCCGTCCACGTAGGCGCCGTAGTCACCCGTGCGGAGCCACCGTGCGTCCTCGGGGACGGTGCCGAACTCGCGCACCGTCCTCGAGTGCTCCGGGAGCCGCTCCGTGAGCCTGTTGCCGAACGTGGCCTCGGACTCCTCCGGCCGACCCCAGTAGGCCCGCCCGACGTTGGTGCCGTAGAGCCAGATCTCCCCGACCCGGCCCTCGGGCAGTTCCCGGCCGGTGCCGTCGTGCTCGCCCGTCGACCCGTCGACACCCGGCTCGACGATCACCGCCCACTGGCTGGGGGCCACGTACCCGCACGCCACCTGCGGGATGGCGTCCTCGTTGCCCTCCACCGCGTCGGGGTCCAGGACGGTCATGACGCCCTTGTTGAGGTCCTCCCGGTCCACGTGGATGACGATCGCCTCGTCGTCCTTGCGGGGCGAGGAGACGAAGAGCGTCGCCTCGGCCATGCCGTAGGAGGGCTTGATGGCGGTCGGCGCCAACCCGTACGGGGCGAACGCCTCGTTGAACGCGCGCATCGAGGCGGGGGTGACCGGCTCGGACCCGTTGATGATGCTGGTGACCCCGGAGAGGTCGAGCGACTCGCCCTCCCGGGGCAGGCCACGACGGGCCGCGTGTTCGAACGCGAAGTTGGGGGCGGCGGCGAAGACCCCGTCGCCGTCGGACATCGCCCCGAGCTGGGTGACCCACCGCCCGGGACGCTGCACGAAGGCCCGGGGGCTCATGACGGTGATCGTGGCGCCGCCCATCGCCGGCAGGATCACGGTGAGCAGACCCATGTCGTGGAACAGCGGCAGCCAGGTCACGCCGCGGGAGGCGCGGGTCAGGCCCAGCCCGTCGAAGAGCTGCATGACGTTGGTGACGACGTTGCGGTGCGTGATCTCCACGCCGGCGGGGACGCGGGTCGACCCGGAGGTGTACTGCAGGTAGGCGATGTCGTCCGCACCCAGATCGGGCCGGGTCCAGCCCGAGCCCAGCTCGGCGGGGATCGCGTCGACGGCGACCGTGCGGGGCCGCTCCCGGGCGGGCAGGTCGCGGAAGAGCTTGCGGACCCCCGCCGCCGACTCGGTGGAGGTGAGGATGACGGACGGCGTGCAGTCCCCGAGGACCGCGTGGAGTCTGTCGTGATGACCCGGCTCGTCCGGATCGAACAACGGCACGGCGGTGAGACCGGCGTGGATGGCGGCGAAGAACGAGACGATGTAGTCGAGCCCCTGGGGCGCGAGGATGGCCACGCGGTCTCCCCGCTCCGCCACCTGCTGCAGCCGTGCGGCGATGGCGTAGAGCCGGTCCCCGAAGTCCGACCACGACAGTTCGGCGACCTCACCCTGCCGCGACGACGAGTAGTCGATGTAGCGGTAGATCAGCCCGTCCGCCGCGGGGTCCCGGCGTGCTGCGGAGACGTTGGATTCGACGAAGTCGACCAGGGTGGTGCGATCAGGGATGACGATCGCCCCGCTGGCGTCGTGGTACTGCTCGAACTCCACGTTGCTCCGTTCCGAACCGATGACTGGATGGTCGACGTCGCCGACCTCGGACATACCGGGCGACAAGCTTGGTCGATCTTACAGCGTGCCCCTGCGCACATCCGAACTCCGAATCCTCGACCCGGCCAGGCGTGTCGCGCCCATGCACGGTACTCGGTCGGGCGGTCAGTCGTGGGCGATCTCCGGTGCCGCGTCGACGAGTTCCCGCACGTGTCCGATGGTCCACTCCGGAACCGTGGTCCCCATGACGACGTCCGGGTTGGTCGCGTACATGGCGTGGATGGCGTTGTTGGCGACGAACTCCTGGAACCGGGCCGCCCCGTCCACCACGTTGAGCGGGGCGTTGCAGATGAGGTCCCGGGAGTCGCAGATCTGGGCGGTCCGGTCGTCGAGCGCCCCGAAGCCGCCGGGCCGCGGGCCGGTCATGGTGGCACCCGCGATGAGCTGCGTGAAGCCCGTCACCGGCTGGAGCGAGATCTCCATCCCCTGACCGGTCCCCGGCGACAGCCCCGGGGACTGGCCCTCGCCGGGCAGGCGCCGACCGTCGGCGATGAGGACCGAACCCCGGACGAGCTCCGCCGGGACCGGCCCGTTGCCGGTGCCGATCTCGCTGGTGAGGTCGCCGGCGATCACCGCCCCCTGGGAGAAGCCGAGCAGGATGTAGGAGGTGTACGGGCAGCGGTCGTGGACCGCGACCAACTCGGCGCGCGCGCGATCCGTGCCCTCGGCCCGGCTCTGGTCGTAGGTGATCTCGTCGGGGCGCTGGGGGTTCCGGAACTGTGCCACGTACGGGACCGTGAAGACCTCCAGGCGCTCGGCGGGGTACTGCTCCCCCAGCGGGTCCGTGATGGTCTTGAGCAGCGCGTTGGGCAGGAACGACGGCGCGTAGGGGTCGTCGGTGGGGCTGCTCTCCCAGGTGCCCGGCACGGCGATCATCTGCACGTCGGGGCAATCCGCGGGCTGGGTCAGCTCCGGCTCCGCCGGGCCGGGCAGCGGGCCGTCCGGACCCGTCGGCAGTCCCCGGTCACCGATCCACCAGCCG
>NZ_JAALEE010000122.1:0-2501 GCF_014145265.1 Dietzia sp. CW19
CGGAGTCGGCGTCGACCTGACGCCCGGGGTGGATCCGGCCAGGTCCGCCGCGATCGACTGCATCAGCGCCACCGCGCCCGCTTCGGTGACCTCGATGCGGTGATGGCCGAGCGAGGCGATGCAGGCGAGGATGGCGCCGGCCGCGCCCCGGGTCCCGGTCCGGGCGACAGCGCCGTGTCCGCGGATCGCGTCGGAGAATCGCTGGCGGATCCGGATGTCGGCCGCCACGACCGCCGCCCGGTCCTCCGGCGTGAGATACCGGATCTGCCAGCGGTACAGCGCGGCGCGGGAGCGGTGGGTCAGTGTCGCCCGGGTGACCGAGTCGACCAGGTGGTCGAGGTCATCGGAACCGGACGTGGCGGCGTCGAGTTCCCCGACGAGCGTGGCGACCGCGTCTCGGAACATCGCGTACTTGCCCGGGACGTACCGGTACAGCGCACCGGGGGTCACCGCGAGTCGATCCGCGATGTGCTCCACACGGGTCGCGTGGTATCCGCGTCGAGTGAACTCCTCGGCCGCGGCCAGCGCGATCTCCGCACGTCGGGACCCCGGTGGAGGGGCGTCCGGGAACCTCGTGGGCAGTGGTGGTGACGACGTCATGACCTCTCGGATCTCGTGAGGGCGGATCGGGGTGTGATCTTGACAACAGCGGATACAGTGGCCATAGTAAACCCGAATTCACAGATATATGTGATCGAATCCATGTGAGTGTCTCGAGTGCGTCGTCGCAGACCGGCTCGGGACGGAAGGGACAACCCACCCATGTCAGTGCCCGAGGCCTACATCTACGACGCGGTGCGCACGCCACGCGGTAAGGGCAAGTCCAGCGGTTCGCTGTACAGCGTCGCCCCGATCGACCTCGCCGTCGGCGTGCTGCGTTCGCTGGTCGAGCGCAACAGCAGTCTCGATCCCGCACAGATCGAGGACGTCGTCATGGGCATCGTCGGTCCGGTCGGTGAGCAGGGCGCGGTGTTGCCCCGCATCGCGGCCCTCGCCGCCGGACTGCCCGAGACGGTGGCCGGGGTGCAGCAGAACCGCTTCTGTGCCTCCGGGCTCGAGGCCGTGAACCTGGCCGCGCAGAAGGTCCGCGCGGGGTGGGAGGACCTCGTCGTCGCCGGTGGCGTGGAGTCGATGTCGCGGGTCCCGATGGGCTCCGACGGCGGCGCCTGGGCGCAGAACCCCCGGGTCAACTACTCCACCTCGTTCGTCCCGCAGGGGATCGGCGCGGACCTCATCGCCACGATCGAGGGCTTCTCCCGCGGGGACGTCGACGAGTTCGCCGCGCGGTCGCAGGAGCTCGCCTCCGCCGCCTGGGACGAGGGCCGCTTCGCGGGCTCGGTCATCCCGGTGGTCGACTCCGCCGGTCTGGTCGTGCTCGACCATGACGAGCACATCCGGCGGGGCACCACCGCCGACGATCTCGCGTCACTCCGGCCGTCGTTCGCGGCGCTCGGTGAGCAGGCCGGTTTCGACGCCGTGGCGCTGCAGAAGTACCACTCGGTCGAGCGCATCGACCACGTCCATCACGCCGGGAACTCCTCCGGGATCGTCGACGGTGCCACCGCGCTGCTCATCGGCAACGCCGAGGCCGGCGAGCGCAACGGCCTCGCGCCGCGCGCCAGGATCGTCTCGGCCGCCGTCATCGGTTCGGAGCCCACGATCATGCTCACCGGCCCCACCCCGGCCGCCCGCAAGGCCCTCGCCAAAGCCGGCCTGACGATCGACGACATCGACCTGTTCGAGGTCAACGAGGCGTTCGCCGCCGTGCCGATGAAATTCGCCAAGGACCTCGGGGTCCCCATGGAGAAGATCAACGTCAACGGCGGCGCGATCGCCATGGGGCACCCCCTCGGCGCGACCGGCGCGATGATCCTCGGCACCGCCCTGGACGAGCTGGAACGCCGCGACGCCCGCTACGCCCTCGCGACCCTGTGCGTGGGTGCCGGCATGGGCATCGCCACCATCATCGAACGCCTGTAGACGACCCGGCCGCCAGCCTTGACAAGGACGAGAAAAACCCCAATGAGCAGCGAATTCACCAACACCATCACCTACGAGCGCGACGCCGACGGCGTCGTCGTCCTCACCATGGACGATCCGGGTCAGAGCGCCAACACCATGAACGCCGACTACCTGGCGTCCATGGAGGCGGCCGTCGACAGGCTCGCCTCCGAGGTCGACGAGATCACCGGCGTGATCCTGACCTCCGCCAAGAAGACCTTCTTCGCCGGCGGCGACCTGGGCGACATCCTGTCGATCCCCGCTGACGGGGCGGACCTGGCCGTGGCCACCGTCGAGCGGGCCAAGGCGCCACTGCGGCGACTGGAGACCCTGGGTAAGCCCGTCGTGGCCGCCATCGCGGGTGCCGCGCTCGGCGGCGGTCTCGAGATCGCGCTGGCCACCCACCACCGGATCGTGGTGGACTCGCCCGCGATCCAGCTGGGCCTACCCGAGGTGAGCCTCGGTCTGCTGCCCGGTGGCGGCGGGATCGTCCGCACCGT
>NZ_JAALEE010000123.1:0-7589 GCF_014145265.1 Dietzia sp. CW19
TCGGGGGCCGCCCGTTCCTCACCGTCGGCCGACAGTCACTGGCGAGGTTCGTCGGTCCGCTCGCCACCCGCGAGGCGCTGGTGAGGGTGGTAGACCCGCCCGAGGGGACGATCCCCGCCCGGTGGCGGCTCCTGCTCGACCGTGGTCCCTACTCGGCCGAGGGCGAGCGGGCGCTGTTCACCGCGCACCGGGCGGACGTGCTGGTGACCAAGGACTCGGGCGGCGTGCACACCTGGCCGAAGATGGCGGTGGCCGCCGAACTCGGGGTGCCGGTGGTCGTGGTGCGCCGCCCGGGGGCCGCTCCGGGTGTAGAGGTGGTGGCCGACGCGGTGTCCGCCGTCGACCGGGTCGGGACCCTGGCCTGAGGAGGCTCCGGACGCCGGGTTCCGGGCCGATCCACAGGGTCCGATGACGGGGTTAACACACGTGTAGAGACGATCGACGCCTCGCCTGGCCGCGTCCGTCCTCGCCGGACCCGATCTCGCGCGGGTCTGCATCGTCGCAGGTCAATCAGGTCGAGGACGGTGGACTGGCCTCACGTATCACGACTCCGGCGCCACCCGCAGGGACTTCGCCCAGCCCGGCGCCGCCGAGAACATGATCAGAGAAATCGGCCTAAACACAGAAATGTTCGGACACCTCAGAATAGTGTGGTCTCCATCACACCAGGAGGCCGAGTGTTATCAGTTCGTAATCTCGAGGTCGTCTACGACGACGCGATGCTCGTCATCAGAGGTGCGAGTTTCGACGTGCCGGACGGCCACATCGTCGCGCTGCTGGGCGCGAACGGAGCCGGCAAGTCGACTCTGTTGCGCAGCCTCTCCGGACTGCTCGATGTCCACAACGGGGCCATCACCAAGGGGTCGGTCACCCTCGACGGGGAGGACATGGGCTCGCTGAGCGCACCCGCGATCGCGCGCCACGGCGTCAAGCACGTCCTCGAGGGGCGGCGCATCTTCAAGGAGTTCTCGGTCGAGGAGAACCTGCGCATCGGCGCGCACGTCACGCGCCGCCACCTCCGCGAGGGTCTCGAGCGCGTCTACGGGCTCTTCCCGGTGCTCCACGACCGCCGGTCGCGGGTCGCCGGCTACCTGTCCGGCGGCGAGCAGCAGATGCTGGCGATCGGCCGGGCGCTCATGTCCGCGCCCCGATACCTCCTGCTGGACGAGCCGAGCCTGGGCCTGGCGCCCAAGATGGTGGAGCAGATCCGGGACATCATCGTCGAGATCAACTCGCAGGGGACCGGGGTGCTGCTGGTCGAGCAGAACGCGGCGATGGCGCTGTCGATCGCCCGACACGGGTACGTGGTGGAGACCGGCCGCGTGGTCATGGACGGGCCCGCGGCGGACCTGCTCGACAACGACGACATCCGCGAGTTCTACCTGGGCGCGCGCTCGGACTCCGACGAGACGAAGTCCTATCGCGACGTCAAACAGTACCGGCGGCGCAAGAGGTGGGCGTCATGACGAACCCGTCCACCTCCACCCCGGTCGTCGAGTTCTCGCAGGTGAGCCTGGCCTTCGGGAACCTCAAGGCGATCGACGGCGTCGACTTCACCGTCAACCCGGACGAGCTCTTCGCGATCATCGGCCCCAACGGCGCCGGGAAGACCAGCATCTTCAACGTCCTCTCGGGCGTGTACCGGCCGCAGCAGGGGTCGGTGAAGCTCAGGGGACAACAGCTCCTGGGGATGCGTCCGCACAAGATCGCCCGCCTGGGGGTCGCCCGGACGTTCCAGAACGTCGAGTTGTTCGCCAACCTGACGTTGGTCGACAACCTCATGCTGGGCCGGCACGTGAAGTTCCGCTACGGCACGCTCGCGGCGATCGCCTGGGTGGGGCCGGCCAGACGCCAGGAGGAACTGAACCGCGCCGCGGTCGAGGAGATCATCGACCTGCTGGAGCTGCAGGCGTGGCGCAAGCTCCCGGTGGGCCTGCTGCCCTACGGCATCCAGAAGCGCATCGAGCTCGGGCGGGCACTGGCGATGGAGCCGGAGATCCTCCTGCTGGACGAACCCGTGGCCGGGATGAACCTCGAGGAGACCGAGGACACCGCGCGCTTCCTGCTCTCGATCCGACAGGAGTTCAAGACCCCCATGATCCTCGTCGAGCACGACATGAGCCTGGTGATGGACATCGCGGACCGCGTGCTGGCCATCGACTTCGGCGCCCCGCTGGCCCTCGGCACCCCCGCGGAGGTCCAGAGCCACCCGGCGGTGGTGGAGGCCTATCTGGGCGGCCAGGCCGCGGCGCCCGCGTCCGGAGGGGGGAGCTGATGAGCACCACCACTCTGGCCACGCGGGTCCGCGACAACGCCGCCGCCCACCCCGGGGACGTGGCACTGCGCAGGAAGTCCCGGGGTGTCTGGCAGCCGACGACCTGGGCGCAGTACTGGGACCAGATCCAGGACGTCGCGCACGCGCTGATCGCGCTCGGTATCGACACCCAGGACCGCGTCGCGATCCACAGCGAGAACCGGCCCGAGTGGCTGATCTGCGACATCGCGACAGTGGCCGTCCGGGGCGTCAGCGTGGGGGTCTACCCGACCAACCCGGCCGCGGAGGTCGGATACCTGCTGGAGAACAGCCAGGTCAGGCTGCTGGTGGCAGAGGATCAGGAACAGGTGGACAAGGCACTGGCGGTCTCCGACCAGTGTCCGGACCTCGCGCACATCGTGTACCTGGAGCCGCGCGGGATCCGGGGACACTACGACGACGAGCGCCTCATCTACTGGGACGACTTCCTTGCACTCGGTCGCGAGCACCGTCAGAGGGACGACGGGGCGGTGAACCGGCGGATGGAGCAGGCACAGCCCGACGACCTGATCACCCTCGTCTACACCTCGGGATCGACCGGCCCGCCCAAGGGAGCCATGCTCACCACGTCCAACGTCGAGTTCGCGATCGACACCGTCATGACCCGCGGGGGGACGTCCGATCCGCCGCCGGGACCGTCCGACTACGTGCTCACCTACCTCCCGCTCTCGCACGTCGCCGAGCGCTTCTTCACCACCTGGATGAGCTGCGCGAGCCGGCTCCAGGTGACGTTTGCCGAGTCCATCGACACCGTCCCCCAGAACCTCCAGGAGGTGCAGCCCACCCTGGTGATGGGTGTTCCGCGGATCTGGGAGAAACTCCTGGCCTCGGCCCAGATTCGTCTGGAGGACGCCACCTGGCTCAAGCGGAAGTGGTCGGGCTTCTGGCTGGCGCGGGCCGAGCGGATCGGCGATGCCCTGGTCTCGAACGGCGGCCGGCACACCCCGGCCAGCCGCACGTGGTACGTGCTGGGGTGGATCTGCATGTACCGGGCGCTGCGGGTCCGGACGGGATTGCGGTACGCGCGCTACGCGGTCTCCGGAGCTGCGCCGATCGCCCCGGAGGTGCTCAAGTTCTTCATGGGGATCGGTGTACCGATGCACGAGCTCTACGGGATGACCGAGAACTCGGCGATCGCCACCACCAACAAGCCCGGACGGGTGAAGCTCGGAACCGTGGGTGAGCCCCACGAGGGCACCGAGCTGAAGATCGACGAGACCACGGGCGAGATCCTGGTCCGGAGCCCGGCGGTGTTCGCCGGGTACTGGCGCAACCCGGAGAAGACGGCCGAGACCATCGACGCCGAGGGCTGGCTCCACACCGGGGACGTGGGCGAATGGGTCGACGGGACCCACGTCACGATCACCGACCGGATGAAGGACATCATCATCACCGCCGGCGGCAAGAACGTGTCCCCGTCGGAGGTCGAGAACGCCCTCAAGGTGTCCCCCTACATCAAGGAGGCCCTCGTGATCGGCGACGGCCGCAGGTTCCTCACCGCGCTCATCGGGATCGAGCTCGACACTGTCGGCGACTGGGCCACCCGCAAACGGATCGCCTACACCACCTACCGCGACCTGACGGAGAAACCCGAGGTCCGCGAGCTGGTGCAGGGGGTCGTCGACACCGCCAACGAGAGGTTCAACGCCGTGGAGCAGGTCAAGGCGTTCGCACTGCTGCCCAAGGAACTCGATCACGACGAGGGCGAGCTGACCGCGACCCAGAAGGTCAAGCGCTCGGCGGTGACGGGGATGTTCGCGGACCTCGTCGACGAGCTTTACGAGGGGGCACGATGACCCAGTTTCTCAGTGCCCTGAGCGTCGGTCTGGGTTCGGGTGCCATCTACGCACTCGTCGCGATCGGCTTCGTCATGATCTTCAAGGCCACCGGCGTTATCAGCTTCGCGCAGCCCGCGTTCCTCATGTCCGGTGCGATCATCGTCAGCTTCCTCGCTCCGGTGATGGGCTTCTACGTCGGAGCGATCCTCGGGGTGGTCGCCATCGGCGTCGTGGCTCTGCTGGTCGAACGGACGGCGATCCGACCGATGATCGGTAAGGCGGTGTTCATCATCGCGATCATCACCGTGGGACTGGATATCGTCCTCCGCACGATCGCCGGCATGTTCCTGGGTTCTCAACCGCGGTCGGTCGGGGACCCGTGGGGAACCGACGTGTCGGTGATCGCCGGGGTCGTCGTCCAACACAGGCACGTGGCGGCGTTCGTCACCGCCACGGTGATCGTCATCGCCCTCCTGCTGTTCTTCCGGTATTCCTCGGTCGGCCTGGCGATGCGGGCGGTCGCCTCCGACCAGGAGGCCGCGATGGCCCAGGGGGTGAGCGCCAGCCTGATCTTCGCGCTGTCGTGGGCGATGGCCGGTGCGCTGGCCGCGATCGCGGGGATCTTCGCCGCGACCGGCGGTCCTATCGGCAACACCCTGTGGTTGGTGGGACTCATCGCACTGCCCGCGATCGTCATCGGCGGGTTCGACTCGATAGGTGGCGCGATCATCGGCGGCCTGACCATCGGTATCGCCCAGGCCGTCGTGTCGACCTATCACAACCAGTGGTTCCCGGAACTCACCACCAATCTCGGACCGCTGATGCCCTGGATCATCATGCTGGCGGTGCTTCTCGTCAGGCCACACGGACTGTTCGGCACCAAGGAGGTGGAACGGGTATGAGCCATCTCGTATCTTCAGCGGACCCATCCGATACCTCGAGCGGGTCCCGCGGGTCGGCCGGGTCCGCATCGGGATCCCCGACGTCGCAGTCGGGGGCCGGAGGTCGGACCGGTTTCTTCGGACGGCCCCGCGGTCGGCCGGAGCTGTACTCCAGTTACCGGCAGGAACAGGCGCTGTTCAACACGCGCGCCAAGGCGGTCGGCGCCGCGATACTCATCGGAATCGCGGTACTCCTGCCGTTCAACGTCAGCGACGACCTGTTGCGGATCCTCGGCCTGGGACTCGTTCTGGCCATCGGCGGTATCGGGCTCAACCTGATCACCGGCTACGCAGGTCAGATCTCCCTCGGCCACGCGTTCTTCGTCGGGGTCGGGGCGTACACCGCATCGGTGGTGGCCGGCGATCCCGAAGGGCGCGCACTGGGCCTGGGCATCACCTTCGTCCCGGTGTGGATCATCGCCGCGGGTGCGATGGCGGCGCTCTGCGGGGTGGTCGTCGCCCCCTTGGCCACCAGGCTGCGGGGTCTGTATCTCGCGGTGGTGACGCTGGGCCTCGTGTTCCTCGGCACCTACATCTTCACCGAGTGGTCGAGTGTCACCGGGGGGCCGGGAGTCGGTCGCGAAGCACCGCGCCCCGTCGTGTTCGGCAACGACCTCACCCTGGACAGTGCGTTCACCTCGGACCAGAAGCTGTACTGGTTCTTCCTCGCACTCCTCCTGATCGGGGCGCTCGCGGCCCGGAACATCGCCCGCTCGCGGATCGGGCGCGCCTTCGGGGCGATCCGCGATCGCGACATCGCGGCAGGTGTCATGGGCGTCGACCTGGCGCGCTACAAGCTCATCGCGTTCACGGTCTCGTCGTTCTACGCCGGCGTGTGCGGGTCACTGCTGTTCGTCGCGAACCGACACTTCGGGCCGGAGCAGTTCGGACTGATCATGTCGATCCAGTTCGTCGCCATCGTCTTCATCGGCGGGGCCGCGACCATCTCCGGGTCGATCATGGGCGCCCTGCTGATCGCGTCACTTCCCCGGATCTCGGCGGAGGTCGCCCACCTGTTCCCGTTCATCTCCACTGCACCCAACGCCAGCCCCAACATCTTCGAGGTCGAGGCGATTCTGTACGGCGGCCTCATCGTGGCGTTCCTGTTGTTCGAACCGCGCGGTCTGTACGGCGTGTGGCTGCGAATGCGGATGTATTGGAAGAGCTTCCCGTTCACCTACTGAACCCACCCACTGAACACCTGAGGAGAACACCATGAAGTCGAAGACACTACGCAGCGGGGTGGCCGGCCTGTCGGCGATCGCCCTGGTCCTGGCGGGCTGTGGCCGCGACGACGGCGGAGACACCGAGGTCGCCGGCGTCACCGAGGAACCGTGCCCACAGGCGATCGATGACTCGAAGGGCTGCATCTACCTGGGAGCGATCACCGACCTGACGGGACCGTTCTCACCGATCGGCGCCCCGATGATCGAGGGCTCCCAGGCCTACTGGCAGAACGTCAACGAGAACGGCGGCATCGGCGACTACGAGGTCGACATGGTGACCCACGTCCGGGACAACGCCTACAACGAGACCACCCACTCCCAGGAGTACCGGGAGATCAGGGACCAGGTCCTGATGTTGGCCCACTCGATGGGCACCGCCCACACCAACGGCATCCTCGACGACACCCGGCAGCAGAACATCGTCACGGTCCCCGCATCCCTGGGGTCGAACTGGCTGTTCGAGGAGGGCGTCATGGAGTTCGGCACCAGCTACTGTGCCGAGGCCATGAACATGGTGGACTACGCCGTCGACAACTTCGACGCGACGAGTGTCGGCGCGGTGCACTTCCCCGGTGACTACGGTGACGACGCCGCCAAGGGCGCGGAGATCGCCGCCGAGGAACGCGGTGTCGAGTTCACCCGGTACACCACGGCCCCCGGCGGGACCGACGAGCAGACCGCGGTGATCCAGCGGATCCTGGCAGATCAACCGGACGTCGTGGTCCTCTCCACCAGTGCGATCGAGACCGGCGCCATCGTGGGTGCCACCGTCGCGCAGGGGTTCGAGGGCCAGTTCATCGGTTCCACTCCCACGTGGAGCGCCGGTCTGATGGGAAGCCAGGCCGCGCCGGCACTCGAGGCGCGCTACCTGCACGCCGGAGCGGTGGCTCCGTGGGGCCACGACTCGGAAGGCCACATCGAGATGCGGGAGGTCGCCGAATCCATGGGGACCGAGCCCGATGACTGGTTCGTCCTGGGTTGGGGTGCCTCGTCGGTCATCCACGGACTCCTGGAGCAAGCGGTCGAGAACGATGAGCTCACCCGAAGCGGTCTCTACGAGTCGGTCGACTCGCTGACGGGGGTCGACACCGGTGGGATGTTCGCGGAGGGAGCCGGGGACTACTCGGGAGACGTCAACGAGAACGCGTCCCGCTCGAGCATCATCAACCGGATCGAGCCGGGCAGTCCCACGGGCCTCGTCCTGGAGGAGGAGTGGTACGAGGGACCCACGGCGGCCGACTTCGAGTACACGGAGGCGTGCTACCTGATGTGACCGCCCTGAGGTGATCCTCTCAGCGGATACCGGCCGCCCGTCGACCACTGTCGACGG
>NZ_JAALEE010000124.1:0-7096 GCF_014145265.1 Dietzia sp. CW19
GCCCCGGCCCCGGCCCCGGCCCCGGCGCCGGTTCAGACGTAGCGGAAGTCCTCCCCGCGCGCCCACTGCACCAACCTGTCGGCGGTGTCCCGGCGCGAGGGTGGGTGGTAACCGAACACCTGGACGGCCTCGAAGGCGTAGGCGAGCTCCGGGTCCTGCATGTAGGCGAACCCCCCGACGGCCTCGCGGACCATCGACTGCACCCTCACCAGTGCGTCGCGCATCGACCACCGGACCAGCGCGAGACGAGCCGAGACGTCGCCACCGCGAGCACCCTCGTCGAACTCGCGAGCCACCGCGTGCAGGGCGGTCCGCATGGTCTCGACCTCGGCGAGCGCCGAGGAGAACAGCTTCGGGTCGAGTCGGTCGCGATCGGTGAGCCGCTCGACCATACGCGTGGCCACCCCGAGATAGCAGGCGCTGATGAGCAGCCCGAACCACAGGTAGCCGGTCATCTCGTGCACATCGTCGGGATCGCTCTCGGAGGTCAGGAAGACCATGTCGGACTCGACCCGGACGTCGTCGAGGATGAGCGCGTCGCTCTCGGCCGCCGCGAGGACGGGGCTCTTCCAGAACTCCTCCCGACGCAACCCCTCGGCACCGTCGAAGACCAGGACGACGGCCCGCTCGGACTCGTCCACGAGGGCGCTCGCCACCAGGAGACTCATGGACCTCGACAGGCTGCAGGGGGCCTTGCGGCCGGAGAGGAGATAGTCGTCACCGTCCCGTCGGGCGGTCATGGTCGGGCGGAACACCGATCCCCCGGGGGAACCCTCGGAGAAGCCGGAGGCCATCACGGTGCCGCCCTCGACCAGCGCCCTGATGAGGTCGCGCTCATCCTGCGAGGCGTCTTCGGCGGCCTCGAAGAGGGTCGCGCACGACAGGTGGTGCATCGTGGTCGCGGCCGCGAGGGAGGGGGCGACCGCGCCGATGGCGGTCTGGAACCGCACCGCGTCGACCGCGCTCGCGCCCGCACCGCCCAGCGCGGTGGGGACGATGAGACTGGTCCCGCCGGTGTCGGACCAGTCGGCCACGGCGGTGCTCTGGGCGCCCTCGTTGGCGAGGAGGCCGTGGCCGTACAGGCGTTCTCGCAGCCCGGGGGCGTAGGAGTCGAGGGTCTGGTTCTCGGAGGTGAGGAGCATGGGGTCCTTTCGGTTCACGGTCGGGTGGGTGCGGGCTCGGGCCCGGATCAGCCGGCGAGCATCAGGCGGGCGGCCTCGGTGCAGTCGTACCGCGGCGTCCAGCCGGTGGCGTCCCTGAGTCGTCGTGACGTGGTGACCGGTTCTCCGCAGGTCACCCAGTGGGAGGAATAGGGCAGCAGTCGTAGCCGGAACCCGAGGTCGGCCAGGCGTCGGGCGGCGCTCAGCGGCACGGGGACGCAGACCGAGCGGTTGAGTCGGCACAGCTGGGAGACGGTGAGGGCGCCCTCGGGACCGAGGTTGAACTCGCCGTCCACGCCGGCGAGCAGCACCCGCAGGTACGCGTCGACGAGGTCGTCCTGGTGCAGGAACTGGAAGTAGGACTTCCCGGGGCTCGGGTGCAGGACGACGCGCGACCGCATGGTCTCCAACCCGGAGTTCGACATGTCGGGCCCCACCACGTAGGTCGGGCGCAGGACCGCCGTCGCCATGCGGCCGTCGGAGCCTCGTCGCCACCGGCGCACGTCCTCCTCCACGAGTGCCTTGTGGTGGAAGTAGTAGTGCTCCTCGCCGGCGCCGATCGGTGCGGTCTCGTCGATGATCTCGGGGCCGCCGCGGGGGCCGTAGGCGTTGATGCTCGAGGTCATCACGCACACCCGGGCGCCGGCGGAATCGGCGGCCCGCAGGACCCGTCGCGAGCCGTCGACGTTGACGACCCGCGCCGACTCCTTGTCGCGCGGCTCCTCGACCATGAAGGCGCAGTGGATCACCGCGTCGGCGCCCGCGAAGACCTCGTCGAGGTCGTCTGAGGCGATGTCGACGGTCCGCCGTTCGATCTTCGGGTCCCGCACCCGCAACGGCGACCGCGCCAGGGCGACCACGTGATCGACCTCCTCGCGGAGGATCAGACCGCGCAGGAGCGCGGTACCGAAATCACCGGACGCCCCGGTCAGGACCACCCTCATAGGGCGGAGAGCTCCCGGGTGACGGCGAGGATGTCGGCGATCGCCCTGGCGGCCTCGACCAGCTGCTCCTCCGTGTGGTCCGCCGTCACGCACAGACGGAGGATCGCACCGGTCGCCGGGACCGCCGGATGGACCGCGACACCGGTGTAGACGCCTCGCTCGAGCAACAGGTTCCACACGTGGACCGCGCGGAGGTCGTCGCCGACGGGAACGGGGACGATGGGCGACCACTCGTCCCCGGTGAGGCCGGAGGTGCAGTCGATCCCCTTGTTTCCCAACTCGGCGCGCAGAAGGATCGAGTTCTGGCGCACCGCCTCGGTGCGCGCCGCACCCTCGTCGGTCCGCATCAGCCGGATCGAGGCGAGGGATGACGCGGTCGCGGCGGGGACCGAGGACGTGCTGAAGATCATCGGCCGCGCCGTGACCCTGAGCCCGGTCACGAGGTCGGAGCTGCCGGTGATGAAACCCCCGCACGAGGCCGAACACTTGGAGAACGACGCCATGGTCACGTCCACGGCGTCGACCGTCCCGGTCTTCTCGACCCAGCCCCGCCTGGTCGGGCCGTACAGGCCCATGGCGTGGGCCTCGTCGACCATGAGCGCGGCCCCGAACGACCGGGCGAGCTCCGCGACGCCGGACAGGGGCGCCAGGCTTCCCTCCATCGAGTAGAGGGAATCGACGACGACGAGGATCTGCTCCGGGGAGCCACGGCGGGCCGTGATCAGGGCGTCCTCGAGTGCGCCGAGGTCGTTGTGGCGGAACGGGTGGACGGTGGTCCGCGCCATGCGCAGGCCGTCGCGGAGCGAGGCGTGGGCAAACTCGTCGATGACGACCGCGTCCCGTTCGCCGACGAGTGCGCCGAGAGTGCCGAGATTGGTCTGGTACCCGGTCGAGAAGCACAGCGCGTCCTCGGTACCGAACCAGTCAGCGATCTCCGCTTCCAGCTCCTCGTGCAGTGACATCGTCCCGTTGAGCAGGCGGCTCCCGGTACTCGCCGACCCGAAACGACGGACCGCCTCGGTGGTGGCCTCGATGACCTCGGGGTGGCGGGCCAGGCCGAGGTAGTTGTTGGAGCCGAGCATGATCCGGTCCACGCCCTGGACGGTGCTCGTCGCGCCGGTGCTGGAGTTCATCGTCCGGTAGTAGGGGCTCTGACCCGCATCCTGGAGAGATGAGAACAGTTGGACCCGTTCGTCTCTGGCTAGGCGGTCGATGAGTGGGTGGTTCACGGGAAGTCCTTCCTGTGGGATGTCCCGGTGGTTCGGCCCCTTCCGTGGACCGGATGGGTCGAACGAGTGAATCCTCACCGTCCGGCTCTCCTCACCGTCCGGCCGCTCGTCGCCCATCCGCCTCGGGATCAGGAACGAATGAGGGGACGACTGAATGAGGAGCCCCATGAGTCACAGAGCCGAACCCCGGACGACGCCGCGTGCTCACCGCCGACGGTCGGTCCTGGCGAGAGGGTGGCCGCTCGCCGCGGCGCTGATCCTGGCCGTGTTGGGAGCGCTCTCCGCCGGCGGCGTGGAGGAGTCCCTGACCCCCGGGGGGTTCCGTGCCGACTCCACGCCGTCCGCCGTCGCCGAACGGCGGCTCGACGCGGAGGTCGGGGTGGGCACCCCCGATCTGATCGTCCTGGTCTCGGGAGCGGAGTCCGCCGCAGTGGCCCGCGAGGGCGAGGCGGTGGCGTCCTTCCTGTCGGGTGCCGGGGGAGTGGGTCGCGTGACCGTGTCGCCGGCGCCGGGGGACGGGCCCACGGTGGTGAGCGCGGTGCTGTCCGGCGACGACGCCGAGTCCAGACGCACGCTGGACGAGCTCCGCGAGGCCCTGCCCCCGCCCGGCGAGGGCGTCGAGAGGCAGCTGACCGGCCGGGCCGAGGTGCTGCGTGAGGACGACCTCATCGCCCGGGAGGATCTCACCCGCGCCGAGCTCATCGCCGTCCCGGTCACCCTCGTCCTGCTCGTGCTGTTCTTCGGCTCCGTGGTGGCCGCCGCGGTCCCGGTCGCGATCGGCGTGCTCGCCATGCTCTCGTCGTTCGTCGTCCTGTCCGGCCTGGTGCACGTGATCGACGTGTCCGTGTTCGCCCTCAACCTGGTGATCGGCCTGGCGCTGGGGCTCTCGATCGACTACAGCCTCCTCGTGGTGACCCGGTTCCGCGAGGAACTGGCGAACGGGGCGGACCCACCTGAGGCCGTCGCCCGCACGATGCGTCGGTGCCGGAGGACGATCGTCATCTCGGCGGTGACCGTCGGCCTGTGTCTGGCCGCGCTCACGGCGGTGGACATGCCCTACCTGAGATCCATGGCGATGACCGGTGTCGCGGTCGTGGTGCTGGTCGCCACCCTCACCCTGGTGGTCCTGCCCCCGGTCCTGCGGGTCCTCGGTCGGCGGATCGACGCGTGGTCCGTGCGACGGGTCGACCCGACCCGCCCCGGCCGTTCGGTGACGGCGATGCTCGGGGTCTCGCGCCGGCACCCGGTGGCGGTGGCGCTGGGGGTGTCGGCGCTCCTGTTGATCCTGCTGACGCCCGCGTTCGGCCTCCGGCTGGGCACTCTCGACGACAGGGTCCTGCCGAAGGACGCCCCGTCCAGGGTGGCCGCGGAGCGACTGCGCGACGAGCGTCCGGACCTCGGGTCCGATCCCCTGGTGATCCTCGCGGACGGGGTCGATCCCGGGGTGTTGGCGAAGCGGGTGTCGCGTATCGACGGAGTGACGGCGACGCGGGGACCGGACGAGACCCTGTCCGACGGGCTCGCGGTGGGTCCCGGTGACCCCGACCTGAGGCGGGGCTCCGTCGCGGCGGTGGAGGTGGTGACGGCCCCCGGTCTGTCGCAACCGGAGCAACAAGACCTCGCCGAACGTGTCCGCGAGGTGGTGGCACCCGCCCCGGTGGCGGGAACCTACTCCGACGACGTCGACACCCGCCAGGCGATCAGTGACCGGGCGCTCCCGGTCGCCCTGCTCGTCATGGCGGTGGTCCTGCCCCTGGTCTTCCTGCTGACCGGTGGCGTGCTGGTCACCCTCAAGACGCTGGTCATGGCGGCGCTGAGCCTCACCGCGACCTTCGGCGCGATGGTCCTGGTCTTCCAGGAGGGGTATCTCGCCGACCTGGTGGGCGTGACGGCCACGGGGGTGGTGGACAGTTCCTCGCCCCTACTGATGGCGTGCCTGGCCTTCGGACTGTCGATGGACTACCAGTTGTTCCTGCTCTCCCGGGTCCGCGAGGAGTACGACCGCCACGGCGACACCACCCGGGCCGTGGTCGACGGGGTCTCCCGCACCGCCCCCGTGGTGGGGGCGGCGGCGGTGCTCGTGGCGGTGGTGTTCCTCGCCATCGGTACCTCGGGGATCAGCGTGGTCCGGCTGCTCGGGCTCGGATTGGCGCTCGCCGTGCTGGTGGACGCGTTCGTCATCAGGCTGCTGCTCGTCCCGAGTGCGATGCTCCTGCTCGGCGAGGCCAACTGGTGGGCTCCACGGCCGCTACGGGCCGTGTTCGACCGCCTGCGGATCCGGGAGGGTTCGTCGTAGGTTCGGGTCATGATCCTGGACGACCTCCGTGCCCGCCTCGACACCGCCTCCGTGCTCACGGACGCGGACGTGCTCGAGGGATACCGCCAGGACTGGGCCAAGGCCCCGGACCCGGGGATGCCGCTCGCCGTGGTGCGCGCGCGGTCGACCGGGGACGTGCAGGAGGTCATGCGCTGGGCGAGTGCGCACGGCGTGCCGGTGGTCCCGCGGGGGGCCGGTTCGGGGCTGTCCGGGGGAGCGACGGCGGTCGAGGGCGGGATCGTGCTGTCCACCGAGCTCATGCGCGACATCGACGTCGACCCGGTCACCCGCACCGCGACAGTCCAGCCGGGTCTGCTCAACGTCGAGGTCAAGCGGGCCGTCGCCGAGCACGGACTCTGGTATCCGCCGGACCCCTCGTCGTACGAGATCTGCTCGATCGGCGGCAACATCGCCACCAACGCCGGCGGTCTGTGCTGCGTGAAGTACGGGGTGACGACCGACTACGTCCTCGGGATGACGGTGGTGTTGGCCGACGGCACCGCGGTGCGACTGGGCGGCGCGCGGCTCAAGGACACCGCCGGGTTGAGCCTGACCAAGCTCTTCGTGGGGAGCGAGGGCACGTTGGGGGTGGTCACCGAGATCATCGTGCGGCTCATCCCCGAACAGCCGCCCCGTTCCACCGTGGTGGGGATCTTCCCGGACGTGGTGGCGTGCAGCGACGCCGTCCTGGCCGTCACCCGCCGGATCCGCCCGGCGATGCTCGAGTTCATGGACAACGTCTCGATCCGGGCTGTCGAGGCGGACCTGAGGATGGGCCTGGACACCTCGGCCGGTGCGATGCTGCTGGCCCAGTCCGACCTCACCGGACCCGACCGCGCGGCCGAGACGGAGTTCATGGCCGAGGCGTTCCGCACCCACGGCGCGAGCGAGGTGTTCGCGACCGACGATCCCGAGGAGGGGGAGCAGTTCACGGTCGCGCGTCGGGCCGCGTTCACCAGCCTGGGCAAGACCGGGACGCTGCTCCTCGAGGACGTCGGCGTGCCGTTGCCCGCGCTTCCCGAGCTGGTCGCCGGGATCGAGGAGATCTCGGCCCGGCGTGATGTGCCGATCGCCCTGGTCGCCCACGCCGGTGACGGCAACACGCACCCGATCATCGTGCTGGCCGACGACGACCCGGACCGCGCCCACCGGGCCCAGGCGGCGTTCGGTGAGGTGATGGACCTGGCGATCGGGATGGGAGGGACGATCACCGGCGAACACGGCGTGGGACGACTCAAGGCGCCGTGGCTGCCCGCCCAGCTGGGCGAGGACGTGATGGAGTTGAACCGCCGCATCAAGACGGCGCTGGACCCGCAGGGGATCCTCAACCCGGGGACGATGTTCTGACGTCACCGGGGCGGCGGTCCGCTCGCGAGGTTACTGCGCGACCTCGTCGTCGTCGACGTTGTTGTGGTCGCCGCCGCCGCCGTCGCCGGCCGGAACCCG
>NZ_JAALEE010000125.1:0-2132 GCF_014145265.1 Dietzia sp. CW19
AAGGGGTCGCCCGGGTCGGCGCCTCGGACCCGGCCGACCGCTCCGGGTCTTCCCACGACGATCTGCCCTCCGGCGGCTCCTCCTACGACGGCTTCTCCTACGACAACGAGCGCCCGCGTCACCGGGTGTGGATCCCCGGCGGACAGGTGGCGACCCGCCAGGTCACGGTGGCCGACTGGAAGGAGTTCATGGCCGACGGAGGGTACGCCCGCCCCGAGCTGTGGCTCTCCGACGGGTGGGCCGCCGTGCAGGACGAGGGCTGGGACGCACCCGGGTACTGGAGGCGCGAGGACGGTGCCGGCGGGAGCGCGTCTGCGGGCACCGCCGGGGCGCCCGCCGCCGACGGCGAGTGGACCACCTTCACCCTCTCGGGTCGCCGTCCGGTCGTGGACGCCGAACCCGTGTGCCACGTGTCCTTCTACGAGGCCGACGCGTACGCCCGGTGGGCCGGGGCCCGCCTGCCCACCGAGTTCGAGTGGGAGGTCGCCACCGCCGGCTGGGAGATCCGCGACGAGCTCGACCCCGACCGCTGCCACCCGCAACCCGCCACGGATCGGACGATCGGCGGCGTCTGGGAATGGACCGCCAGCGCCTACCTGCCCTACCCGGGGTTCGTCACCGAGGAGGGCGCCGCCGGCGAGTACAACGGCAAGTTCATGTCCGACCAACACGTCCTACGTGGTGGCAGCGCCCTCACCCCGGCGGGCCACACGCGACCCACCTACCGGAACTTCTTCCCCGCCTCATCCCGGTGGGCGGCGACGGGACTGAGGCTCGCCCGATGACCGACACCGAGAACCCGACCACGACGACGACCACGACGACGACCACCACGACGACGACGGAGTCCACCGACCCCGACACCGCCGCGCTGGAGTCGGACCTGCTCGAAGGCTTCTTCTCCGACCCGCCCACCCTGCCCCCGCGCTGGTTCTACGACGAGAAGGGCAGCCTGCTGTTCGACCAGATCACCCGCGTGGCGGAGTACTACCCCACCCGGGCCGAGGCCGAGATCCTGCGGGCCCGGGCCGGCGACATCGTGGGCGAGGCCTCGACGGTGGTCGAGCTCGGGGCCGGGACCTGCGAGAAGACCCGGGTGCTGCTCGACGTCTTGGCGGCCGGGAGCGCGGATGCGGGATTCGTGCCCCTGGACATCAGCACCGAGATGCTCTTCGAGACCGCCCGCGCGCTCGAGCAGGAGTATCCGGGTCTGCGGATCGACCCGGTCATCGGCGACATCACCGCTCTCGACGGCCCGCTGCCGGGTGAGCCGGGCGGACGGCTGGTGCTGTTCCTCGGCGGCACCGTCGGCAACTTCAGCGAGTCGCAGCGCGCCGGGTTCTTCCGCATGATGCGCGGGATCATGGCCCCGGGTGACCGGCTGGCCGTGGGATTCGACCTGGTCAAGAATCCAGACCGGCTGGTCGCGGCCTACGACGACGCCGCCGGGGTCACCGCCGAGTTCAACCTCAACATGCTCGACGTGATCGCGCGGACCGTCGAGTGCACGGGCCTCGACCGCCGCGACTTCCGGCACGAGGCCGTGTGGAACGCCCGGGAGAGCCGGATCGAGATGTGGCTGCGCGCGGTGCGCGAGGTGCGGATCGACTTCCCGACGCTCGGGCGGGAGCGCACGCTGGCCGCCGGTGAGGGGATCCGCACCGAGATCGCCCGGAAGTTCGAGCCCCACGCACTCGTCGACGAGCTCGCGGGGCACGGCTTCAGCGGTCAGGCGGTGTGGACCGATGCGGTCGGCGATTTCGGGCTGGCCCTCGTCGTCGTCGACTAGGAGACTGCTGAACAAGTGGCGTGGCTGGCCTGCGAGGTTGGGGTGGCACTGAAATGATGTGCCTCATGCAGGGTGAGTCGGATCGGCAGCGGGAACTGTTGGATGTGGAGTCGGTGGCGGGGCATCTGCTCGAGCCCGGCAGTGTGTTCGCGTTGCTGGCCGAGCACCGTGACCGCCTGTTCCCGGACGAGTTGTTCGCCGACCTGTTTCCCTCTGGCCGGGGCCGACCGTCGATCCCGGGTGAGGTGATCGCCTCGGTGATCGTGCTGCAAGCCCTGTTCGGGCACTCCGATCGGGAGGCGGTCGATGCGTTGACATTCGACCTGCGGTGGAAAGCCGCCTG
>NZ_JAALEE010000126.1:0-4394 GCF_014145265.1 Dietzia sp. CW19
CGACCGCCCGCCGGAACACGGTCGGCGACGGCCTGGCGGCGCAGCCCCATGCGCTCGTAGGCGAGGGTGACCGCCACCCCCGCGAGCAGTCCGGCCACCGCCCAGCCGCCGAGGACCCACACCGCGTGCCCCAGGCCCGCGTCCCAGCTCGATTCGAAGAACATGATCGACCGCAGTCCGAGGTAGGCCTGGTGCATCGGCTGGAGGTTGCCGATCGCGACGAACACCTGCGGCAGCATCTGCGTCGGGGTGGCTCCGCCCGACGTCGGTATCCCCAGCACCACGAACACGACCAGGTTGACCAACAGCCCGGCGTTCCCGATCGCCGCGATGATCGTGTGTGCACACACCCCCACCGCGACGATCACGAGGTTCGAGAACCAGAACATGTGCCACGGGTCGTACCCGGTGACCCCGATGATGTGGGCGACGAGAAGGCAGAGCCCGGACACGAGCGGGGCCGTCACGAGTGTGACCACCCACTTGCGGGCCAGCGTCTGGAGCCGGCCGAACGGGGCCACGTGCACGTGCAGCGCCAGAGGTCCGATCTCCAGGGGGATGAACCCGAGCCGGGCGTCGAGCACGGCGGAGATGATCATCGCCCCGGTGAAGCCCGCGAGGATCACGATCAGCGCGTAGAACATCGGCAGCGAGGCGTTCGACACCCCCTCCGGCAGCGGGTTCCACGCGGTCACGTCGATCCCGACCGGGTCCTGGAGTGCGAGGGTCGCGGCGGCGCCGATCGTCCTGCCCTCCGCCTCGGCGAGCAACTGTGAGTCGGCGAGCAACCTGGGGCCCATCCGGTCGCGGAACGACTCCTGCATCGCCTCGGCCATGGTGTTCATCACCTGGCTCGACACGATGGAGACGCGGGGCGAGTACTCGACCGTGACCCGCGCGGGCGCGGGAGGTTCCGCCGCATCCCCCTCTTCGGTGGCCGCCGCCTCGACCAGACCGACCACCCGCTCGCTCAGGTCGGCGGGGATCCTGATCGCCCCGAAGTACGATCCGTCACGCAGTCCCTCCTCCGCCGTCCCGGGGTCCACGACGTGAAGCCGGATCTTCTCCCAGTCGTTGTTCTGGAGCAGGCCGGCGGTGATCTGCGATCCCACGTCGAGGTCCCGCACGCCGATCGGCGTGTCCAACGAGGCTCCGCGGTCGGAGTCCACCACCGCCACGGGAATGTGCCGGGCGTGGGCCTGGGGATCCGCGGTGCCGCCCAGATACATGAACGACAGCAGGAAGAACAGTCCGCAGACCAGAACCACCGCGCCCGCCGAGTGTGAGGCGAACTCGCGGAAGCCGCCGGTGTGGCCGGAGTCGGTCATGGTGATCCTCATTCGTGTGGAACGCCGGTCGACCACACGGCCGACCGAGACGAAGTTACTCCTGCCACCGCGGGTATCGTGTACCCGTCCCCCGGAGCGTCCCCGCCCACGTCACGGGGCCGCCCGCAGGCCTGATCGCAGGACTGCCACCCGGGACGCCCGTCCCGTCGTCTCCCGAACCGGATCGAGGTCCCATGCCCGCCCTGAGGTCCCGCACCAGCACCGCCGGACGCAATGCGGCGGGGGCCCGCGCACTCTGGCGCGCCACCGGCATGACGGACGCCGACTTCGGCAAACCGATCATCGCGGTCGCCAACTCGTACACGCAGTTCGTCCCCGGGCACGTGCACCTGAAGAACGTCGGCGAGATCGTCGCCGAGCAGATCACCGCGGCGGGTGGCGTCGCGCGCGAGTTCCACACCATCGCCGTGGACGACGGCATCGCCATGGGTCACGCGGGGATGTTGTACTCGCTTCCCAGCCGCGAGATCATCGCCGACTCCGTCGAGTACATGGTCAACGCGCACACGGCCGACGCCCTGGTGTGCATCTCGAACTGCGACAAGATCACGCCGGGGATGCTCAACGCGGCGATGCGTCTGAACATCCCGACCGTGTTCGTCTCCGGCGGCCCCATGGAGTCCGGCTTCTCGGTGGTCGTCGACGGCGTGGTCAAGGCCGGTTCCGACCTCGTCACCGCGATCTCCGCCTCGGCCAATTCGGCGGTCGACCAGGAGGGCCTCGACGCGATCGAACGCTCGGCCTGCCCCACCTGCGGTTCCTGCTCGGGCATGTTCACGGCCAACTCGATGAACTGCCTGACGGAGGCCCTGGGCCTGTCGCTGCCGGGCAACGGCTCCACTCTGGCCACCCACAGCGCACGGCGCGAGCTCTTCGCCGAGGCCGGCCGGGTCATCGTGGACCTCTGCCACCGCTACTACCGGGACGACGACGCCTCGGTCCTGCCGCGGTCGGTCGCCACCAAGGAGGCCTTCGCCAACGCCATGACGCTCGACGTGGCCATGGGCGGGTCCACCAACACGGTGCTGCACATCCTCGCCGCCGCGCAGGAGGGTGAGGTCGACTTCGATCTCCACGACATCGAGCAGATCTCCCGTCGGGTGCCGTGCCTGGCCAAGGTCGCACCCAACTCGGACTACTACATGGAGCACGTCCACCGGGCCGGTGGCATCCCGGCGATCCTCGGCGAGTTGTACCGCGGCGGTCTGCTGGAGACGGACGTCCACTCGGTGCACTCCCCCTCTCTCGAACAGCACATCGCGGACTGGGACATCCGCAGCGGTACCGCCACCGAGCAGGCGATCGAGCTGTTCCACGCCGCACCCGGCGGGGTCCGCACCATCGAGCCGTTCTCCACGGACAACCGTTGGGAGTCGCTGGACACGGACGCCGTGGACGGCTGCATCCACTCGGTCGAGCACCCGGCCACCGCCGAGGGCGGGCTGGCCGTGCTCCGCGGCAACATCGCGCCGGACGGATCGGTCTTCAAGACCGCCGGCGTGTCCGAGGCGAACTTCCACTTCAGCGGCCCGGCGCGGGTCGTGGAGTCGCAGGAGCAGGCGGTGTCGGTGATCCTGGACAAGACCCTGCAGCCCGGCGAGGTGCTCGTGGTGCTCTACGAGGGCCCGGCCGGCGGCCCGGGCATGCAGGAGATGCTCCACCCCACCGCGTTCATCAAGGGCGCCGGCCTGGGCACCAGGTGCGCCCTGATCACGGACGGCCGCTTCTCAGGCGGCTCGTCGGGACTGTCCATCGGGCACATCGCCCCCGAGGCCGCCGCCGGCGGCCCGATCGGGTTGATCCGGGACGGAGACGTCGTGACGATCGACGTGGCCACACGATCCATCTCGGTGGAGGTCGACGACGACGAGCTGGACCGTCGCCGGGCCGAGAAGGGACCCCTCCCGTGGCGTCCGGTCCACCGCGAGCGGGAGGTCTCCACCGCGCTGCGGGCATACGCCTCGATGGCGTCGTCCGCGGACAAGGGTGCCGTGCGGATCCTGCCGGGCTGACCTCCACGGCCCGCCGCCGCGGTCAGCCCGCGGTGACCGCCGGGCTGTCGGTCGTGGACATCAACGGGTTGCTGCCGTTGAGCAGGTACCAGATCACCCCTGCCGCGATCACGGCCAGCAGCAGCCAGATCACTCCGCTGAACCGGGGGCGGTGCGACCACCGCCACCTGCGGTCGACCGACCAGCGTCCGGCTCCCGCGAAGAGGAGTGCGAGCAGGGCGGCGACGTACAGGATCGACGTCTCGAGCCCACGGGTCGTCTCGCCGAGGAGCGGCACGGGGTCGTCACCGGTCAGCCGGACCGCGAGACCCAACCCGACCAGCCCGAGCAACCCGGCCGCCGCGACCGGCGTCGCCAGGCCCACGACGAGCAGGATCCCCGCGACCAGCTCGACGACCCCGCCGGCGATCGCGAGCAGTCGCGCCTGCTCGAAACCCGACTCGGTGAGGGTCTGCGTGAATCCGTCGAGTCCCGGGCCGCCGAACAGGCCGAAGAGCTTCTGCAGACCACGCATGGCCAACAGGACGCCCACCGCGAGTCGGAGGAGGAACAACCCGAAATCGGTCGTGCCGCGCCGGGAGATCTCGTCGCGGGGGGCGGGGTCGATCGTCGTGGGCTGGTCGCCGAACGGCAACGGCGCCGACGTGTCGTATCCCCCGGACTCGGAGAACTGCGAGTAGTCCGTCCGACCCGCCGCGGGGAATGCCGTGGTCGCCGAGTCCGCGGTCCCCGTGCCGGAACCGGCCCCCGTCGCGTTGGGGACGTCGAGCGGGTAGTCGACATCGTGGATGATCTCGGTTCGGGCGTCGTCTCCGGGCTTTGAGGAAGTCACCATGCGACCATAGGCCGCTTCCCCGGCACCCGCACCCAGGACACGGCGCACCGTAGGCTTGTCGCCATGAGATCGCTCTCGCTGCTGGTGGTCCTGGCCGTCGCGACGGCCGGGTGCGCGAGATTCGACGACCGTCTCGCCGCGCCCTTCACCCCCGCCCCCGGACCGGGGATGGGCGCGGCACCGCCGTCCAGCCCCCCC
>NZ_JAALEE010000127.1:0-3083 GCF_014145265.1 Dietzia sp. CW19
ATCGGGTCGACGTCGGTGTCGGTGTCGGTCGCGGTCCCGGCGTCGCCCGCCCCGCCCGCCGGATCCCCGGCCGTCGCCCGACCCGCGAGGGTGGTGATCGGCCGGGTCTGGACGAGGTAGAGCTCGCCGTCCTCGATCGCGAACTCGGTGTCCTGCGGTGTGCCGTAGTGCGCCTCGGACGCCATCGCCAGCCGGGCGACGGCACGGACCTGCTCGTCGTCGAGGACGCGGGCGGTCTGCATCTCCTCGGGGACGGGCACCAGCCCGTCCCCGGTGCGGCCGGCGACGATCCGCGCGACCTTCCGGCCCACGTGGGCGGTGAGGATGCGCAGGTCGGACTTGGCGACGACGTAGGTGTCGGGTTCGACCTTCCCGCCCACGACGACCTCCCCGAGTCCGAAGGCCGCCTCGATCACCACCCGGTCGGTCTGGGAGGTGCGGGGGTCCGCGGTGAAGGCCACCCCGGAGGTGTCGGAGCGGACCATCCGTTGGACGACCACGGCGATGGAGGGCTCCTCGTCGTACCCCGACACCGCCCGGTAGGTCATCGCCCGCGGGGACCACAGCGAGCACCAGCACCTGCGGACCGCGTCGAGCAGGGCGTCCCCGCCGACGACGTCGGTGTAGGACTCGTGGATCCCGGCGAATGACGTGTCGCCGGCGTCCTCGGCGGGGGCGGAGCTACGGACCGCGACCGGGACGTCGGTGCCCAGCGCGCGGTAGTGCTCGAGGATCGACTCGCGCAGCCGGGCCGGCAGCTCCACCTGCGCGACGGTCCGCGTCAGGTCCTGTGACCTGGCGATGAGCTCGGCCTCGGTGAGTCCCTCCTCCGGCACCCGCTCGGTGTGGAGGCGCGCGCGGACGCCGCCGGCGTCCATCGCCTCCAGATACGCCGACTGGCCGATCGCGAACCCGGGCGGCACGGCGAGCCCGGCGCCCGTCATCTCCCCGAGATTGGCCGACTTCCCTCCGTACTCGGGTGCGTCGTCGAGCCGTAGATCATCGAAGGTCGTGACCCGCTGTGCGTTCATCTCGTGCCCCTTCCGGGAACGCTGTCCGGTCTGTCCGCCCGCCGCTTCCTCCATGGTGCGCTGATCGGGAGGTCCCGGGTGGGATGTTCGGGCAGAATCGATCCATGGCTGACATGCAGGTGCGGGTCCCGTCCCCGTCGTCCCTCGTCCAGAGCGCGTTCCGGGTGGTCGAGTGGGAGCTCTCGATGGCGCGGGAGTTCCTCCTCCTGCCCGCGCGGGTGATGGCGCTCCTGGAGGACGTGGAGTCCATCGTGCGGCGCGTCCAGCGACTGTTGGACGAGGTCGAGCGGACCGTGTCGTCGATCGACGGGATCGTGGTGACGGCCGCGGAGACCGTCGACGGGGTACGGACCACGGTCTCGCGGGCCGACCGGGTGGTCGACGACGTCGAGCGCACGGTCTCCTCCGCCGACTCGATCGTCGCCCGGGTGGGGTCGACCGTGGACTCGGCTGACGGGATCGTCGGCAGGGTGGGGTCGACCGTGGACTCGGCGGACGGGATCGTGGCTCGTATCGGTGCGACCGTGGACGTCGCGGACAGCGTGGTGCTCAGGGTCGACTCGACGGTGGACTCGGCGGACGCGGTCGTGGTGCGCGTCGGCTCGACGGTCGACACCGCGGACGGGCTCGTGACCTCGGCGGGCGGGCTCATGGACCGGATCGTGCCGATGGTCGACTTCGCCGAGTCCGCGCTGGCGCCCGTCAAGCCCGTCGTAGAGGCCCTGTTGGTCGACGCCGAACTCTCGCCGGAGACCGCCAGGAGGGTGGCGACCCGCCTCACAGAGGTGCTGGTGTGGACGGACAAGACCATCGCGCTGCTGGAACCGATCGCCGACGAGATCCTCGAATCGGTCGATTCCGAGGAGATCAAGGCGGTCGTGCAGTTCATCGACCATCTGCCCGCGTTGGGAGACAGTCTCGAGAACGACGTGATGCCGGTGCTCGCCTCGTTGGACACCGTGGCTCCCGAGGTCCACCAGATCCTCGAGGTGGCGCAGCAGTGTCTCGAGGCCGTCCAGGGCATCCCCGGATTCCAGCTCCTGCGTCGCCGCGGTGGCGACAACGGCAACGGCAGGGGCGGGTCGTCAGGGGCGGGGTCGGGACGGACCGAGCCGGGACGCACCGAGCCGGGGCGGCCCGGGCCGGACTCCTGACCGCGTTGAGCACCCGGTGAGACGACTCGAGGCCCTCCCGTGACGGGAGGGCCTCGATCTCTGAGCCGATGACGGGAATCGAACCCGCGCTGTCTGCTTGGGAAGCAGAAGTTCTACCATTGAACTACATCGGCGATGCTGCCCGAAGGCGGGTTCAGATTAGCACGAAGCCTCCGGCCGTCAGCTGTTCCGGGGTCCCTTCCGGGCGGCCTTCCGCTTGGCCCCGGTGGTCATGGGCCGCCTGGTCTGGCCGAGCGAGGCCCGGGGCACGAACCCGAACCCGACGCCGCCGACGACCGCGACGGCGAGCGCGCCGATGATCCACGGGGTGAGCGAACCGCCGCCGGTCAGGCCCATCATCACGATGAGGGCGGCGATGCCCACGCACACCCAGGACCAGACGGTCCATCGCCAGATGTACTTCGAGGGCTCTTCCCTGAACTCGTCCATGCCCCCGATTCCACCACGTGAGCGGGGTGCGGCGCATATCCGCGGTCCCGCCAGGGGTGCCTGGACACGGGCGGTGGTGTGGCCGGTCTCACGAGGATCCGGCGCGGACACGGGTATGGAACCGGCGGTGAACGACGCTGAAATGGATGAGAGTCCGTTTCAGTGGCCGGGTGCCCGGCCGGGCGGGCACCCTGCCAGGAGGACGAGGATGGACGACGTGACGGAGCGGCCGATCGCCGAGCGTGTGCGGACCGTCCTGGCGCGCGGCGCCGCAGGCACCGTCGGTTCGGGCCTCCTGACCCGGCCGCTGAGGTCCGCCAGGGTCCGCGACGACGGCGTGATCGTGCTGGTGGTGGACGTCGGCGGTATGTCCCGTGAAGTGGGGGAGTCGGCCGGCGTGGCGTCGGTGGGAGGCTCGGCCGCGGTCGAGATCGTCGACACGGTGTGC
>NZ_JAALEE010000128.1:0-2840 GCF_014145265.1 Dietzia sp. CW19
CGGCGCTGCCGCATGTGCGCGCGGTGGGCGGCACCGTCGTCGTCGTCACCACCGCCGCCACCACCCGCTACCCGGTCCGGGACGGCCTGTCCGCGGTCCCCAAGGGCGCGGTCGAGCAGCTGGTGCGGGGCCTGGCGGCGGAGGAGGGCCGGTTCGGGGTCCGTGTGAACTGCGTGGGCCCGGGGATGCTCACCGACGGGATGGCCGAGAGGCTCATCTCCTCCGGCGACCTCGACGACCGCGCACTCGAGGTCACCCGCCGCAACATCCCGCTGCGACGGTTCGGGACCGCGGTGGACGTCGCCGAGGCCGTGGCGTTCCTCGCCTCCGACCGGGCGGGCTTCATCTCCGGCCAGAAACTCGACGTCGACGGTGGTTACGGCGTCTGAACGGCGGAGGCGACGGCGTCTGGACGACGGTGGTGACGGCGTATGAATCCGATCCGGCGAGCGGGTCCGGTACAGTACCAACCAAGCACTTGCTAGGTAAGGAGATCCCCAGCTCATGACCGACGCACCGATCCCCCCGGTCCTCGGGGTCGACGACCTCGGGCCGGACACCCAGCCCGTCGCCTACGAGGTCACCGACGGCACCGCGTACGTCACCCTCAACCGACCGGACTTCCGCAACGCGCAGAACTCGGTGATGACGTACTCGCTGGACAACGCCTTCATCAGGGCCGTGGAGGACGACACGGTCAAGGTGATCGTCCTGCGGGCCAACGGCAAGCACTTCTCGGCCGGCCACGACATCGGCACCACCGAGCGCGACCACCACGTGGAGTACCCCAACCGCGCCTCGATCTGGTGGGACCACACCACCCGCGGCGGCGGCGACCGGCGGCTGGCCCGCGAGACCGAGGTCTACGTCCAGATGTGTCGCCGCTGGCGCGAGATCCCCAAGCCGATGATCGCCCAGGTGCACGGCGCGTGCATCGCCGGCGGCCTGATGCTGGCGTGGATCTGCGACTTCATCGTGGCCTCCGACGACGCGTTCTTCTCCGACCCGGTGGTCAAGATGGGGATCCCCGGTGTCGAGTACTTCGCCCACGCCTTCGTCCTGGGCCCCCGCCGTGCCAAGGAGATCCTCTACACCGGTCGCAGATTCGGTGCGGCCGAGGCGCTGGACTGGGGCATGCTCAACCACGTCGTGCCGCGCGAGGAGCTGCAGGCGAAGGTCGACGAGATCGCCGGTGAGATCGCCGCGATGCCCGCCTTCGGCCTGACCCTGGCCAAGAAGGTCATCAATTCGAACGAGGACCAGATGGGCCTGCAGACCTCGCTGGACACGGCGTTCGGCTGGCACATGTTCGCCCACTCGGCCAACGCGGAGCCCGACGACACCGACTCGTTCTCCGCCTCCCTCGGCGGGATGGACGCGCGCTCGATGCGCGACAGCGCCAACACGGGCTCGACCGGCGGCCCCGCCCCGACCGGCGAGCAGAAGGGCTGACGCCGTGGATCTGGATCTGGACGCCTCGACACGGGAGTTCCGCCTCGAGGTGCGCGACTGGCTCGCCGCGAACGTGCCGTCCGAGCCGCTCCCACACATGGACACCCGCGAGGGCTTCGAGGCCCACCGCGAGTGGGAGCGAAAGATGGCCGACGCCCGCATGTCGGTCGTGTCGTGGCCCGAGGAGTTCGGCGGCCGCGACTGCGGACTGGTCAACTGGGTGGTCTTCGAGGAGGAGTACTTCCGCGCGGGCGCACCCCTGCGGGTGAGCCAGAACGGCATCTTCCTGCTCGCACCGACCCTGTTCGATCACGCGACCCCCGAGCAGTTGGCGCACATCATGCCGCGCATGGCCCGCGCCGACGACATCTGGGCGCAGGCCTGGTCCGAGCCGGAGGCGGGGTCCGACCTGGCCTCGCTGCGCTCGACGGCTACGCGTGTGGACGGCGGCTGGGTGCTCAGCGGCCAGAAGGTGTGGTCCACCCGCGCCTCGTTCGCCGACAAGGGTTTCGGGTTGTTCCGCACCGACCCGGACGAGCCCCGCCACAAGGGCCTGACCTACTTCATGTTCGACCTGCGGGCCGAGGGCGTCACCGTGCGTCCGATCGACCAGCTCGACGGCCTGCCCGGCTTCGCGGAGCTGTTCCTCGAGGACGTCTTCGTCGCGGATGATCCCGCCGACCCCGCCTCCTCCGGCGTGATCGGGGAGGTCAACCAGGGCTGGAAGGTGGCGATGTCCACCGCCAACAACGAGCGCGGCCTCTCCCTGCGCTCGCCCGGCCGGTTTCTCGCCACCACCGACCGACTGCTCGAGCTGTGGGGCTCCCACCGGGCGGACCTCGACGACCGCACCCGCGGCGCCCTCGCCGACCGGGTGGTCGACGCGTGGATCGGCTCGCGCGCCTACGAGCTGAGCACCTGGAACACGGTCACCACGCTCACCGGCGGCGCCAACCTGGGCTTCGAGTCCTCGATCAACAAGGTCTTCTGGTCGGACTGGGACATCGCCACCCACGAGACCGCCCTGGACCTGCTCGGCACGGCCGGCGAACTCGCCGGGGAGCAGTGGATGGACGGATACCTGTTCGCCCTCGCCGGGCCGATCTACGCCGGCACCAACGAGGTACAGAAGAACATCATCGCCGAGCGCCTCCTCGGCCTTCCGCGCGGCTGACGGGACACGGAGCACCATGAGATTCGCACTCGACCCCGAGATCACCGACTTCGCGGCGAGCATCGACTCGCTGCTGACACGGTCCGACATGCCGTCGGTCATCCGCGCCTGGAGCGCGGGTGACACCGGCCCCGGCACCGCCGTGTGGGGCAGGGTCGCCGAGACCGGCGCCGCGGCCCTGCTCATCGACGAGGACGCCGGCGGGGCCGGGGCC
>NZ_JAALEE010000129.1:0-6883 GCF_014145265.1 Dietzia sp. CW19
GGATGCGCTGGGCCTCGTCGTCGAGCGCCCGGGCCGACCCGCCGTGGGAATCGGGGACGAACGACCAGGTCGCCGAGGCGTCGTCCGACAGGCCGGCGGGCCAGGAGGTCCGCACGATCCACCCGCCCGAGCGGTCGCGCCAGGCGTCCCACGCGACGACGTCCGGGTCCACCCCACGATGATCGAGTGCGGACTCGACCCGGTCGGCGAGCGTGTCGAGTGCAGGCCCGTCCGGAAGGACCGGGTGGGACGCCCGGGCGAGATCGGCGGCGTTCGCGCGCTCGAGCAGCACGGGGACGGCGAAACCCTCGATCCGGGACATCGGGACGCCGGCGTCGGCGGCGACGTCCTCGGGGGAGGCGCCGTGGCGGATACGATCCTGGATCTCGCGTGGGCGCAACGTGCCCGTCACGGGCACCCGCCGGGACTCCTCCGTGGGCAGGGACTCCCCCCGCGCGGCGGCGCGGAACCTGTCGTCGAGGGGGAGGGCCAGCGTCTCGCCCGAGTCCGGGAGCTCACATTCGACCACGGACGAGTCGGCGTCCACCCCGATGATCCTCAGCTTCCGCATACCGCCTCCTCGACTCCTCGTGGGCCCGTGGGCGGCTCGAACGGCGCGTGCCCGGGTCCTGGGCGTTCCCCCCATGGTAGGTCAGCGCAGCCCACCCGGCGCGGTGACGGGCCGGGTGGGCTGCGGAAAAACCGTGGGCGGGCGCCCGGAAGGGTGCGCGGCCCGAGGGTCAGCCGAGCTGCCCCACCACGTGGTCGATGCACCGGGTCAACCGCGAGACGTCCTCGGGGTCGATCGCCGGGAACATCCCGATGCGGAGCTGGTTGCGGCCGAGCTTGCGGTACGGCTCGGTGTCGAGGATGCCGCCGGCGCGCAGGGTCTTGGCCACCTTCGCGGCGTCGATGCTCTCGTCGAGGTCGATGGTGCCGACGACCTGCGAGCGGTGGGCGGGCTCGGTGACGAACGGCGTAGCGTACTCGCTGGCCTCGGCCCAGTCGTACAGGCGGGAGGACGAGTCCCGGGTCCGCTCGACGCACCAGTCCAGACCGCCCTGGGTGTTCATCCACTCGATCTGGTCGGCGAACATCAGCAGCGTGGCCACTGCCGGGGTGTTGTACGTCTGGTTCTTCGAGGAGTTGTCCACCGCGGTGGGCAGGGACAGGAAGTCCGGGCACCAGCGGTCGGTGGCCGCGATCTCGGCCACGCGCTCGAGGGCGGCCGGGCTCATGATGGACACCCAGAGGCCGCCGTCGGAGGCGAAGCACTTCTGCGGCGCGAAGTAGTACACGTCGGCGTCGGAGATGTCGACGGGCAACCCGCCGGCTCCGGAGGTGGCGTCGATGGCGACGAGTGCGTTCTCCGAGCCCGCCGGGCGGGTCACGGGGACCATCACACCGGTGGAGGTCTCGTTGTGCGCCCAGCCGATGAGGTCCACGGACGGGTCCGAGGTGGGCTCGGGAGCCGACCCGGGCTCGGCGGAGATGACGATCGGGTCGGCGAGGAAGGGCGCGCCGCCGGTGACCTTGGCGAACTTGGAGGAGAACTCGCCGTAGGTCAGGTGGAGGGACTTCTCGCGGACCAGGCCGAACGCCGCGGCGTCCCAGAACGCGGTGGTGCCACCGTTGCCCACCACGACCTCGTAGCCGTCGGGGAGGGAGAACAGGGAGGACAGTCCCTCGCGGACCCGGCCGACGACGTCCTTCACCGGCGCCTGGCGGTGGCTGGTGCCCATCACCGAGGTGGCGGCGGCGGAGACGGCCTCGATCTGCTCGGGGCGGACCTTGGACGGGCCGCAGCCGAACCGCCCGTCCGCGGGCTTGAGGTCGGCGGGGATGGTGGGCAGCTGATCGCTCATGCTCTTGGGGTGCCGTTCCTTGTGGTGGGATTTCCGAATCGGCTCCATCCTAGTCGGGGGCGCGTCGGGCCCGGAGTAGCGTCTGGGTCATGGAGGATCCCGCACTCGAACCGGCCGACTTCGACACGATGCGGGTCGGCTACGGCCTGAACGCGAGCCTGGACGTGGGCGATCTGCACGACGACTGGGTCGCGCTCTTCGCCTCGTGGCTGGACGAGGCCGGGCGCCGGGGGGTGCGCGAGCCCAACGCCATGGTGCTCGGCACCGTCGGTGCCGACCGCCGGCCGTCGACCCGGACGGTGCTGTGCAAGGGGGCGGACGAGCGGGGTCTGACCTTCTTCACGACGACGAGTTCGCGCAAGGGCGCGCAGTTGGCGCAGTCCGGCTACGCCTCGGCCACGTTCCCGTGGTTGGTGGTGGAACGGCAGGTCCACGTGGAGGGCGAGTGCCGACCGCTGGACCGGGCGGACTGCCTCGCCTACTGGCGTACGCGCCCCAGGGGGTCCCAGGTGGCGGCCTGGGCGTCCGAGCAGTCGCAGCCGGTGGAGTCCGTCGAGGAGTTGACCTCGCTCTACGCGATCGCGGAGAAGCGCCTGGCGGACGTCGAGGAGATCCCGATGCCCGACAGGTGGGGTGGGTACCGCCTCCGCCCGGACCGCGTCGAGTTCTGGCAGGGGGGCCGGGACCGGTTCCACGACCGGGTCGAGTGCCTCCGGGGTGACGGGGGGTGGACGGTCCGGCGACTGCAGCCCTGACGCCCGCCGAAGCCCCGACGCCGCCCGGTGGACGGGGCCCGGGGGGAGCGGACCGGTGCACGCTTCGAAGTGACGGCGACCGTCACGGTAGGGTGTGGCACAGCACATTCGTGGCGGGACATGGCCGCCGGGACCAGTCGTCGGAGAGGGAATCGCGTGACCGCAGGCTCGAACGGTTCGGACCGCAATGCAACACTGTCCTACCCCGGCGGTGAGCTCGAACTCGATGTGGTGGAGGCGACCTGCGGAAGCGACGCGGTGCAGCTGGGTTCGCTGCTGGCCAAGACGGGGATGACCACCCTGGACGTCGGGTTCGTCAACACCTCCGCGTGTACCTCCTCGATCACCTACATCGACGGCAACGAGGGCATCCTCCGCCACCGCGGGTACCCGATCGACCAGCTCGCCGACAACGCCTCGTTCCTCGAGGTCTCCTACCTGCTCATCTACGGTGAGGATCCCACCGAGGCCCAGCTCGCCGAGTTCACCGAGAAGGTGCTCGGGGAGACGGCGCTGCCCGGCCAGATGATGCCGTTGCTGCAGGCGTTCCCGCGCGACACCCACCCGATGCCCGTCTTCTCCGCCGGCGTGAGCCTGTTCGGCACGCACGGGGACGACCTGGACATCGACGACCCCAAGGCCGTCGACCTGGCCACCGCCCGGCTGCTGGGCCGTGGCCCGACGCTCGCCGCCGCCATCGAGCGCATCCGCTCCGGTCACGACGCCCTCGACCCGGATCCCTCGCTCGGGTACGTCCGCAACTTCCTGCGCATGACCTTCGGGCCGGACTACGAGGTCACCGACGAGGTCGCCGACGCCCTGGACATGCTGCTGGTGCTCCACGCGGACCACGAGCAGAACTGCTCCACCTCGACCGTCCGCATGGTCGGATCCTCGGAGGCGCCGCTGTACGCCTCGATCACCGGCGGCATCAACGCCCTGTACGGACCGCTGCACGGTGGCGCCAACCAGGCCGTGCTCGAGATGCTCGAGCGGATCGAGTCGGAGGGCGGGGACGCGACCGACTACATGGACCGTGTCAAGAACAAGGTCGACGGCGTCAAGCTCATGGGATTCGGTCACCGCGTCTACAAGAGCTACGACCCGCGCGCCCAGATCGCCAAGAAGCACGCCCACGCGCTGCTGTCCCAGAGCAACGACCCCCTCCTCGAGATCGCGCTCAAGCTCGAGGAGACGGCACTGGCCGACGACTACTTCGTCGAGCGCAAGCTCTACCCGAACGTGGACTTCTACACCGGCCTCATCTACCGCGCGATGGGTTTCCCCACCGAGATGTTCACCGTCCTGTTCGCCCTCGGCCGGATGCCCGGATGGATCGCCCACTGGCGCGAGATGCGCGAGGATCCGTCCACCAAGATCAACCGCCCGCGCCAAGTCTACACGGGCCCGGCCGAGCGGGGTTTCACCCCGATCAGCCAGCGCTGAGCCCGGGAACCGGACTCCAGGAGGAGACACCATGGACAAGCCCGAGATCGACAGGCCGACGGGCCCCGCGCCCACTGACCTCGTCAGCGAGGACCTCACGGTGGGGGGCGGCGCCGAGGCGGTGGCCGGCGGCAACGTCACCGTCCACTACGTCGGTGTCGACTACGAGACCGGCGAGCAGTTCGACTCCTCGTGGGACCGCGGCGAGTCCATCACGTTCCCCCTCAACGGCCTCATCCAGGGTTGGCAGGAGGGGATCCCGGGCATGAAGGTCGGCGGTCGCCGCCAGCTGGTCATCCCGCCGGACAAGGCCTACGGCACCTCCGCGGCCCTGCACCCCCTCGGAGGGAAGACCCTGGTCTTCGTGATCGACCTGCTCGAGGCCTGATCCGGCCCGTCGGACGACTCGAGAACGCCCCGACCTCCCACACGGGAGTCGGGGCGTCCTCGTGTGCGGGGCCCCGCGCGCGCCCGACCGCGGGTGGCGCCCGGCGCGCCCTCGCGGATGGCGGTCGGGGCGACTACCCCTCCTGCCGGAGGTACGGTGCGAGGGCGTCGAGCACGGCCGGGTCCTCGATCGTCGACGGGACGGTGACGTTCTCCTGCCCGTCCGCGATCTGCCGCATCGTCTTGCGCAGGATCTTGCCCGAGCGGGTCTTGGGCAGGCCCTGCACGACCGTGCAGTCGCGGAAGGTGGCCACCGCGCCGATCTCCTCGCGGACCATCGCCACCAACTCGGCGCGCAGCTCCTCGGGGTCGCGGACCTGACCGGACTTGAGGACCACGTACCCGACCGGCCGCTGACCCTTGAGCTCGTCCTTCACCCCGATGACGGCCGCCTCGGCGACGGCGGGATGGGTGGCGATCACCGCCTCCATGGACCCCGTCGACAGGCGGTGTCCGGCGACGTTGATCACGTCGTCGGTCCGGCCCATCACGTAGACGTACCCGTCGGAGTCGACGTACCCGCCGTCCCCGGTCGAGTAGTACCCGTCGAAGACCGACATGTACGAGGAGATGAACCTCTCGTCGTCGTCCCACAGGCCCGACAGGGTGCCCGGCGCCATCGGCAACCGGATCGCCAGGTTGCCCTCCTCCCCGGCGGGGAGGGGGGTGCCCCGGGAGTCCAGGACGTGCAGGTCGTACCCGGGCACGGGCACCGTCGGGGACCCGGCCTTGATCGGCATCGGCTCGAGCCCGCGCAGATTCGAGGCGATGGGCCAGCCCGTCTCGGTCTGCCACCAGTTGTCCACCACGGGCTTGTCCAGCTTTTCCGTGGCCCACCGGTAGGTGTCCGGGTCCAGCCGCTCGCCCGCACAGAACAGGGTGCGCATGGCGGACAGGTCGTACCCGGCGATCTCGCGGCCCTCCGGGTCCTCCTTGCGGATGGCGCGGACGGCCGTGGGCGCGGTGAACAGCGCGGTGGCCCGGTGCTCGGCGAGCACCCGCCAGAACGCGCCGGCGTCCGGCGTACCGACGGGCTTGCCCTCGTAGATGATGGACGTCGCGCCGACCAGCAGGGGCCCGTAGACGATGTAGGAGTGCCCGACCACCCAGCCGACATCCGAGGCCGTCCACCAGACCTCGCCGGGCCGGACCCCGTAGACGTTCCACATCGACCACGCCAGCGCGACAGCGTGGCCGCCGTTGTCACGGACCACGCCCTTGGGCAGCCCCGTGGTCCCGGAGGTGTACAGGATGTAGAGCGGGTCCGTCGCCCTGACGGGGACCGGTGCGGCGGGTTCCGAGGCCTCGACGGCCCGGTCCCAGTCGGTCCAGGTGGTTCCCGGTGTCTCGGGGAAGGTCTCGTCCGGGAACTGGTCCGGTCGGCCGGCCACGATGACGGCGCCCGGGGAGTGACGGGTGAGTTCCAGGGCCTTGGCGACCATGGGGAAGTAGGGGACCTCGCGGGTGGGCTCGATGCCGCCGGGCGAGGTCACCACGACCTTCGGCCGGGCGTCGTCGATCCGGATGGCCAGCTCCGGCGCCGCGAAGCCCCCGAACACCACGGAGTGGACGGCACCCAGGCGGGCGCACGCGAGCATCGCGACCGCGGCACGCGGGACCATCGGCATGTAGATGACGACCCGGTCCCCGCGCCCCACGCCCTCGGCCGCGAGCGCGCCCGCGAAGGCCTCGACCTGGTCGAGCAGTTGGGAGTAGGTGATGGTCTCCTTGACCCCGGTCACCGCCGAGTCGTAGATGAACGCGGCCTGATCCCCGCGTCCCGCCTCGACGTGACGGTCGATGCAGTTGTGGGACGTGTTGAGCTCACCGTCGGGGAACCACCGGTAGAACGGGGGCCGCGAGCCGTCGACAGCCGTGGTGGGGGGAGTGGTCCAGTCGATCCCCCCGGCGGCCTCCAGCCAGAAGGCGTCGGGATCGGTGATCGAGAGCCGGTGGGCCTCGGCGTAGGTCGACGAGGTCGTGGAGTCCGACATCGGGTGAGCCCCTCTCGTGCGGGAGTGAAGCCCCCGATCAGCGCCGACGGCCTGTGACGCGCTTCACTCTAGTCCCAGGCCGAGGTCCCGATAGCGGGACATCCGCTCCGCGTACCTCCGCTCGGGGGGACGCCTCCGGACCTCGACCAGAGCCGCGGCGACGGCGTCGGCCAGCCGGTCGCAGAAGGCGTCCGGCTCGTCCGCCGCGTCGGGTCGCTCGGGTACCACCACGTCCACGATCCCCGCGCGGAGGAGGTCGGCCGAGGTGATGCCCTGCGACCGCGCCACCTCGGGCGCCCGGGAGGTCTCGTGGTACAGGATCGCGCTCGCCCCCTCGGGTGGGAGCGGGGCGAGCCACCCGTGTCGGGCGCACAAC
>NZ_JAALEE010000130.1:0-7271 GCF_014145265.1 Dietzia sp. CW19
CGACCAGCAGGCCACCGGTCAGCATCCGGGTGGTCCCGCCGGTCGGCCGTGCGGGTCGGGAACCAGGCGAGGGGCGCTCGGCCCGCTCGCGCCGCTCCGCTGTGAGCGTCACAGCGCGTCGGGGGCGTAGAGGGCCACCGCGAGCGCGTTGAGCACCGCGGGGGTCCTGGTTCCGAACGACAGCACGAGGTCGTCGTTCATCGCGACGACCCGCTGGTTCGCACCGGCCGGCGTCTGGGCCAGGGCCGGGAACTTCTCGAGCAGTCCGTCGACGCCACCGACGGACTCGAGCCCCTTGCTCATCATGACGATGACGTCCGGCTGAGCCGCGATGAGCCCCTCGTCGTTCGCCGGCTTGGCGCCCTTCCACCCGACCTCGGTCGACACGTCGTATCCGCCGGCCGCGGTGATCAACTCGTCCGCACCACTGTCCTGGCCGAACATGTAGTAGACGCCGGCGGATCCACGGGCGTAGAGGAAGACCGTGCGTAGCCGCGCGGTCTCGGACCCCGGCACGATCGAGGCGATCGACTCCTCGGTTTCCACGATCTTCGCGCGGGTGCGCTCCCCCAGTTCGCGCCCCAGCTCGGGCACGCCGAGCCCGTCGGCGACGGAGTGGGTCAGTGCCTCGACGTTGTCCGGGGACCGGTGGGAGTCGACGACGACGACGGGGATCCCTGCGTCACGGAGCTGCAGGATCACGTCCCACGGACCGAGCGAGGTGTCCGTGATGATCACACTGGGGTCGAGCGCGAGGATGGCCTCGGCGTTGAGCTGATGCCCGTCCTGCGTCACCAGGGGCCGATCGGAGATCTCGGGGAAGGCCGACGAGACGTCGCGGCCGATCACGTTGTCCCCCAGCCCGAGTTCGAAGACGATGCGGGAGAGCGTCCCGTAGACGTCCAGGGGCAGGATACGGGAGACGTCCGCGACCTCGACGACGGTTCCCTGGTTGTCCGTGACCACGGCCGGCAGCTGCGGAACCGGGTCGGTCGTGACGGGGTCGACCGGGTCGTCGACCAACTCCAGCGAGAGCTCGCCGGCGAAGGATCGCGGGTCCGCGGTCGCCGAGACCTCGGACGCCAGAGGGATCCCGGAGATCGTCTCGGGGTCGCCGCCGAGCCCGGTCGCGACCCCGCACGAGGTCAGCGTGAGAGCCAGGATGGCGGCGACGGCCAGCGGGAGCGAGCCTGAGCGCTGTCTGAACATGCGGCAACGATAGCACTGTAACCAAGGCGAGCCTAACCTTTGCATGGGAAGGCTTACCTAAACACCGTATTCCCAGCGTACGGCGATTTCCGCGCTCGACTCCGATCCCCAGATCCTCGCCCATCCGGGACTGAGAACTCTAAGACCGTGCCTACGTTCGCGGCGGAACGACGAAAGGCGGCCGCCCCCGGGGGTTCCCGGGGGCGGCCGCCTCTACCGCGTGTCGAGCGGACCGCTCGGCCGGTGGCCTGTTCAGTTCTGCTCGGCAGCCGCCTTCTTCAACGACTCGGTGGGCGCGAAGCGCTCGCCGTACTTGGCGGCCAGTTCCTCGGCTCGGGCGACGAAACCCTTGTAGCCCGAGGCGACGTGCTCGCCGGGTGCGGCGTAGTTCTTGGCGTACTGGCGGGTCCCGCCCGTCCACGCCGGGAACCCGATGCCGATGATGGACCCGATGTTGGCGTCGGCGTCGTCGACGATCACGCCCTCGTCCACACACTTCTGCGTCTCGAGCACCTCGGCGAACAGCATGCGGTCCACCAGGTCCTGCAGCGGGGGCGCGTTCTCCGGGGAGGTGTCGAACGCCTCCCGCAGGCCCGGCCAGAGGCCGGCGCGCTTACCGTCGGCGTACTCGTAGAAGCCTGCGCCGGCGGCACGGCCGGAACGCTCCAGCTCCTCGACCATCTTGAGGATCACCCGGTCGACCGCGTCGGGCACGAACTCCTGCCCGGCGGCCTCCGCCGCCTCGCGGGTGGCCTGACGGATCTTGACCATCAGGTTGAGGTTCAGCTCGTCGGACAACTGCAGCGGCGCCGCCGGGTATCCGGCGATGCGACCGGCCTGCTCGATGGTCGAGGGCTCGATGCCCTCGGCCAGCATCCCGATGGCCTCGTTGACGAACGTGCCGATCACGCGCGAGGTGTAGAAGCCACGGGAGTCGTTGACCACGATCGGGATCTTGCGGATCTGCAGGGTGAGGTCGATCGCCTTGGCCAGCGTCTCGGGCGTGGTCTTCTCGCCCGAGATGATCTCCACGAGCTGCATCTTGTCGACCGGGGAGAAGAAGTGCAGGCCGATGAAGTCCTCGGGCCGCTTGACGCCGGTCGCGAGGTCGGTGATGGGCAGGGTGGAGGTGTTGGAACCGAGCAACGCGTCGGGGGCGACGATGTCCTCGATCTCCTGGAAGACCTTCCGCTTCAGGTCCGGGGACTCGAAGACGGCCTCGATCACGAGGTCGCAGCCGGCGAGGGCCTGCGGGTCCGTCGTGGGTGTGATGCGGGCGAGCAGTGCGTCGGACTTCTCCTGGGTGGTGCGCCCACGCTCGAGCGCCTTGGCCTCGATGCTCTCGGAGTACGCCTTGCCCTTGTCGGCGGAGGCCTGCTCGACATCCTTGAGCACGACCTCGATGCCGGCCTTGGCGCAGACGTAGGCGATGCCCGCGCCCATCATGCCGGCTCCCAGGACTCCGACCTTGGTGAACTGCGTCCGGGGGATCTCCGAACCGTCGGCGGCCTTGGGCCGCGCTCCCCCCGAGGAGCAGTGCTGCATGTCGAAGAAGAAGGCCTGGATCATGTTCTTGGCCACGACGCCGGTCACCAGCGAGACGAAGTAGCGCGCCTCGATCTTCTCCGCGGTGGCGAAGTCCACCTGCGAGCCCTCGACGGCCGCGGCCATGATGGCACGCGGCGCCGGGGAGGGCGCGCCCTTGGTCTGCTTGCGCATGTTCGCGGGGAAGGACGGCAGGACGCCGGCCAGTGCGGGGTCCTTGATCGTGCCGCCGGGGAGCTTCCACCCCTTGCGGTCCCACGGCTGGGTGGCCTCGGGCTCGGTGCCGATCCACGCCTTGGCGGCGTCGATCAACTGCTCGGGGGCCACGACCTCGTCGACGAGGCCGGCCTCGAGCGCCTTGGCCGGCGCGAAGGACCGACCGGACATGAGGATGTTGGGCACGGCCTGGGCCAGGCCGAACATGCGGACGGTCCGGACGATCCCGCCGCCACCCGGCAGCAGACCGAGGGTGACCTCGGGCAGGCCGACCTTGGCGCCGCGGGCGTCGGCCATGACGCGGTGGTGGCACGCGAGCGCGAGCTCGAGGCCGCCACCCAGGGCCGCACCGTTGATGGCGGCCACGACCGGGACCCCGAGGGTCTCGAGGGCGCGCATCCGGCCCTTGATCTCCATGGACCGCTCGAACAGCTGCTCGGCGTCCTCGGGGCCCGCCGTGATCATGGACTTGAGGTCGCCGCCACCGAAGAAGCTCTTCTTGGCGGAGGTCAGGACGACGCCCTTGATGGAGTCCTTCTCGGCCTCGATGCGGCCGACGGTCTCCGAGAAGTCGTCGATGAAACGGGCGTTCATGGTGTTCGCGCCGTGGTCGGGGTCATCCATGGTGAGGGTGACGATGCCGTCGCCGTCCTGCTCCCACCGGAACATGTTTTCGCTCACTGGTTCTCTACTCCTCAAGGCTGTGGTGTCGGTGGTGCGGATCAGACGCGCTCGATGATGGTGGCGACTCCCATGCCGCCGCCCACGCAGAGCGTGATGAGGGCGCGCTTGCCGCCGGTCCGCTCGAGCTCGTCGAGCACGGTGCCGGTGATCATGGCGCCGGTCGCACCGAGGGGGTGGCCCATGGCGATCGCTCCGCCGTTGACGTTGAGCTTCTCGTCGGGGATGTTCATGTCCTTCTGGAACCGCAGGACGACGGAGGCGAAGGCCTCGTTGAGCTCCCAGAGATCGATGTCGTCAGAGGTGAGGCCGGCGATCTCGAGAGCCTTCTTCGCTGCCGGGGTCGGGCCGGTGAGCATGATGGTGGTGTCGGCGCCGGAGGTGGCCGCGGCCACGACACGGGCGCGCGGCGTCATGTTCATCTCCTTGCCGGCCTTCTCCGAACCGACCACCACGAGCGCGGCGCCGTCGACGATGCCGGACGAGTTGCCACCGTGGTGGACGTGGTTGATCTCCTCGACCCAGTGGTACTTCTGCAGCGCGACGGCGTCGAAGCCACCCATGTCGCCGACCATGGCGAACGACGGCGTGAGGCCGGCCAGCTTCTCGACGGTGGTGCCCGGACGCATGTGCTCGTCGTGGTCGAGAATGGTGACGCCGTTGATGTCCTTGACCGGGACGACCGACTTGGTGAACCGGCCCTCCTCCCACGCCTGGGCGGCGAGCCGCTGCGAGCGCTCGGCGTAGCGGTCCACGTCCTCGCGGGTGAAGCCCTCGAGGGTGGCGATGAGGTCGGCACCGATCCCCTGCGGGGAGAAGTACGTGTCGTAGTTGGTGGCCGGGTCCAGGGCCCAGGCCCCGCCGTCGGTGCCCATCGGGACACGCGACATGGACTCGACGCCGCCGGCGAGGACGACCTCGTCCCATCCGGAGCGGATCTTCTGGGCGGCCATGTTGATGGTGGTCAGGCCGGATGCGCAGAAGCGGTTGATCTGTACGCCGGCCACGGTGTCGGGCATCTTGGCGGCCAGCGCGGCGATGCGCGGCAGATCCATGCCCTGGTCACCGAGGGGGGTGACGATTCCGTAGATGATGTCCGAGATCCGGTTCTCGTCGAGGTCGGGGAACCGACGCCGCATTTCTTCGATGAGACCGACGACCAGGTCGATCGGCTTGACCCCGTGCAGAGCGCCGCCAGGCTTGCCCTTGCCTCGCGGAGTCCGGATGGCGTCGTAGATGAATGCCTCGGTCATGGGTTGTCCACGGCCTTTCTCTGGGCGGAACTGATACGTGTTCGAACTCAGGTTACGTTGTCCACCCAACGCGCGCGGAGTGCGGTCCGTTTTTGTCGACCCGCACCCCGCGCGCTCCGATGGCACAGTGGACCGTGACTGTCCGCGGCGTCCCGGCAGGGGCGCCGCCCGACCCGACGCGAGGACCCCCGTGACCGTGACCGACGCCGTACCCCCCGCCCTGGTCGAGCTCGCCGAGAGGTGTGGGGTCGCCACGAGCTACACCGATGCGCGCGGAGTCCGACAGGACATCACCGCCCGGACCCTGCGCGCGGTTCTGGCCGCGATGGGCGTCCGGGCCGGCGATGACGACGACGAGAGCGGCACCACGGCCCGTGAGGCCCTCGAGGAGAATCGTCTGCGGCCGTGGCGGCGGGTGCTCCCACCGACGATAGTGGCGAGGCGGGGGGCGAGCGCCAGGTGCGCGGTTCATGTCCCACGCGGTGCCACGGTGACGCTGTCGGCCCATCTCGAGGACTCGGCCGCACCGCTCGATGTGGAGCTCCCCGACACCCCTGCCGAGTCGATGGAGGTCGACGGCGTGCTCGTCGACCGCGTCGAACTCGACCTCCCCGCCTCCCTCCCCCTCGGATGGCATCGGCTCGTCGCCGTGGTCTCCGACCCGTCAGCTCCCGGATCCCGGACGGTCGAGTCCACCCTGCTGGTGGCCCCGCAATCGATACCGGTTCCCGCGGACCTCACGCGACGCCGCGCGGCCGGTCTGGCCGCGCAGATCTACCAGGTCCGGTCCGAGCAATCGTGGGGGGTCGGGGACCTGGCCGATCTGGCCGACCTCGCCGGCTGGGCGGGCCGGGACCTCGGAGCCGACTTCGTCCTGGTCAACCCGATGCACGCCGGGGAGCCGTTCCCGCCGGTGGAGCCGTCCCCGTACCTACCCACCACGCGTAGGTTCGCCTCGCCTCTGTATCTCCGTCCCGAGCAGATTCCGGAGTACACCGCCCTGCCGGATGAGGACAGGCGGAGGATCGATGATCTCGCGCGGTCACAGCACCCGCACAACTCCCGGGACACCATCGACCGCGACTCCTCCTGGAGTGCCAAGCTCGATGCGCTGCGGATGGTGTTCTCGGCTCCCCTGTCGGATGATCGGGCCCGGGAGTTCGACGCCTTCGTCGTCGAACAGGAACCCGGTCTCCATCGCTTCGCCACGTGGTGCGCGCTGGCGGCCGAGGCGGGCCCGGACTGGTCGCGGTGGCCCGAGAATCTCCGGGATCCGGACTCCGACGCGGTGGCGCGCTACGCGCACGACCACGCGGAGGAGGTCCGTTTCCACCAGTGGTTGCAGTGGCAGGTCGCTCAACAGCGTGCAGGGGCGCAGAGGGCGGCCCTGTCGGCGGGGATGCGTCTGGGCATCCTGCACGACCTCGCCGTCGGGGTTCATCCCACCGGCGCCGACGCCTGGGCCCTCCACCGCTCACTGGCACGCGGGGTCACCGTGGGCGCGCCGCCGGACGCCTACAACCAGCTGGGCCAGGACTGGTCTCAACCCCCGCTGCGACCGGACGCGCTCGCCGAGGATGGCTACCGACCGTTCCGGGACATCGTGCGCGCTGCGCTGCGGGACTCGGGAGGGATCCGGATCGACCACATCCTCGGGCTCTTCCGACTCTGGTGGATACCGTCGGGACTCGCGCCCACCGAGGGAACCTATGTGCGCTACGACCACGAGGCGATGATCGGGGTCCTCGCTCTGGAGGCGTCACGTGCCGGAGCCGTGGTCGTGGGAGAGGACCTGGGGACCGTCGCACCGGGGGTTCGGGAGGAACTGTCCGAGCGAGGAGTCATGGGAACCTCGGTGATGTGGTTCGAGCAGGAGGATGGCCGGCCGACGCCTCCGGAGGACTACCGGCGACTGTGCATGGCCTCGGTGACGACCCACGACCTCCCCCCGACTGCAGGTTATGTCGATCTCGTCCACGTCGACGTCCGCGAGGAGCTGGGCCAGCTGACGGGCGATGCGGAGCAGGAGCGCCTCGATGCCGCGGCCGAGATCCGTTCCTACACCGAGGCGGTCAGGCAGCGCGGTCTCCTCGAGGGCGACAGCCCGGAAGACCTGGTGGTGGCGCTCCACGCCTTCCTGTCCGCGGCGCCCTCTCTCCTGTACGCCGTGTCCGTCGCCGACCTGGCTGGAGATCGCCGGCCGGTCAACATGCCGGGGACGTCCGAGGAGTACCCCAACTGGCGTGTCCCGCTCACCGACAGCCGGGGTGCGGTGGTCTCCGTGGAGGGACTACGTGACTCCGGCCTTGCGGGGCGGGTGTGGGGCGCGGTGGCCGGTGAAGGTGGGGTGGTATGACGAGAGCCCCC
>NZ_JAALEE010000131.1:0-4306 GCF_014145265.1 Dietzia sp. CW19
CGACCGGCGGGGACGGGTGTTCTCCGCGTCGTCTAGCGGGAGCAGCACCCGACCGCGCATCGGGCACCATCTCGGTTGCAGCCCAGCGCGGGCACGTCGCCGAGCCTGTCGCCCTGCACTCCGGACTCGACCTCCTCGAGCAGTTCGAGGACCATCCGGGCGAACTCCGGGCTCGGCCCGGGTGTCGCCGAGCGGGTGACCGTCACCCCGAGTTCGCGCACCTCGTCAACCAGCTCGGTGTCGAGGTCCCAGATCACCTCGACGTGGTCGGAGATGAACCCGATCGGGACGATCACGACGTCACGGACGCCGCTGTCCTCCGCCAGTCCACGGACATGGTCCACCACGTCGGGCTCGAGCCACGGCACGCTCGGGGGTCCGGAACGGGACTGCCAGACCAGGTCGTGATCGTCGACCCCGGCCGCGCGGGCCACCAACCGCGACGCCTCGGCGACCTGACGGCTGTAGAGACGACCTCCGAGCGCGGGCGGACCCGCTACGGCGTCCGCCGCCTCGGGGACCGAGTGCGCGGTGAAGACGACGCGGGCTCCCGGCGCCGCCGCTTCCCGGGCGGCGCGGAGATCGGACGCGAACCGCTCGATGAACAGGGGATGGTCGTAGAACTGTCGCAGGCGGACCATCGAGGGCGCACCGGGGACCTGCTCGCGCGCGCGGGCGATGTCCTCCTGGTACTGCGCACAGCCGGAGTAGCCGCCCCACGCGGAGGTGGCGAACACCGCCGCGGTCCGGACGCCGTCCGCGGTCATCTGCCGGACCGTCTCCTCGATCATCGGGGTCCAGTTGCGGTTCCCGAAGTACACCGGCAGGTCCCTGCCGCTGCGGGCGAGCTCCTCCTCGACGTGGTCGATGATCTCGCGGTTGAGGTCGTTGATCGGGCTGCGGCCACCCAGCTGTCGGTAGTGGGTGGCGACCTCCTCGAGTCGCGCCGCCGGGATCCCGCGCCCGCGGGTGACGTTCTCGAGGAAGGGGATGACGTCCTCCTGTCCCTCGGGCCCGCCGAAGGACAGGACGAGGAGGGCGTCCACGGGCCCGGTCACCTCGAGCTCACCATCGGTCATCTGTGGTTCTCCTGTCCGCTGAAGGAGACGGTGCCGGCTCCACCGTCTGCATAGATCACTGTTCCCGTGGTGGCGGGCATGAGGTCCGAGAGCAGCGCCACCGCGGTGGTCGCCACCGCGGTGGGGTCGTTCACGTCCCACCCCAGGGGGGCGCGCCTGGCCCACTCGTCCTGCATCTGGTCCAGTTCTCCGCCGGGACCGAGCGCGTCTCCGGCGATGGCCTTGGCCGCGAGGGTCTTGACGGGGCCGGCGGCGATGAGGTTGGACCGCACGCCCTCCGGACCGAGTTCTCGGGCCACGTAGCGGTTGACCGCCTCCAGGGCGTTCTTGGCCACGGACATCCAGTTGTAGAAGGGCATGGAGAACCGCGGGTCGAAGTCCAGTCCGATGATCGACGCGCCGGGGTTGAGCAGGGGGCGCACGGCCCTGGCGAGGGACGCGTACGAATAGGCGGAGACCTCCACGGCGACGGAGACGTCCTTCCAGGGCGCGTCGAGGAACGGGTCGCCGAGGCAACTGGGCGGCGCGAACCCGATGGAGTGCACCACCCCGTCGAGCGATTCGGCGTGTTCTCGCACCCTGCCCTCGAGCGCCGCGAGGTCCTCCTCGCTCTGCACGTCCAGTTCGATCACCGCGGGCCTGTCGGGCAGTCGCTTCGAGATCGCCCGCACCAGCGACGGCCGGCCGAACGCGGTGAGGATGACGGTGGCGCCGTGGAGCTGGCAGTGCTTGGCGATGTGGAAGGCGATCGAGGCGTCGGTGATCACCCCGGTGACGAGGATGGTCTTGCCCGAGAGGATCCCGGTGCGGGTGTTCTCGCTCATGGTCAGTGCCCCATTCCCATACCGCCGTCGACGGGCAGGACGGCACCCGAGATGTAGCCGGCGTCGTCCCCCGCGAGGAAGCTGACGGCCCCCGCCACGTCGTGGGCGCTGCCCTTCCGGCCGAGCGGGATGGCCGCCACGGCGAGGGCCTGCGTCTTGTCGTCCAGCCCGGCGGTCATGTCGGTGTCGATGAACCCGGGGGCCACGACGTTGGCCGTGATGTTGCGCGAGCCGAGTTCCCGGGTCAGTGAGCGGGCCATCCCGATGAGGCCGGCCTTCGACGAGGCGTAGTTGACCTGGCCCGCGGTGCCCGACTGGGCGACCACCGATCCGATGAAGATGAGTCGGCCGAACCTGGCGCGCAGCATCCCCCGGGAGGCCCTTCTGGCCACCCGGAACGCGCCGGACAGGTTCGCCTCGACGACCCGGGTGAACTGCTCGTCCTTCATCCGCATCAGGAGGGTGTCGTCGGTGATCCCGGCGTTGGACACCACCACCTCGACCGGGCCGTACTCGGCCTCGACCGCGGTGAACGCCGCGTCGACGGAGTCGGGGTCGGTGACGTCACACAGGACTCCGAACAGACCGTCGGGCGCACCGGACCCTCGATGGGTCACCGCCACCCGGTGGCCGTCGGCGGCGAGTCGTTCGGCCACGGCGCGTCCGATGCCGCGGTTGCCCCCGGTCACCAGGACCGTCCGGGGGGTGGGGGTGGGCGTGCTGTCGGGAACCATGTGCACCAACCTATCGAACCGTCACGGGTGACCCGGTGGGGGTGCGCGGACCCGTCACGGGATGCGGCGGTGTGCCACCAGGGATCCGGCTGCGGCGAGCATCGCCAGCAGGGACCCGATCACGAGCCACGGCCGCGAGGCGTCGGCCTTCTTCCACTCGAACCCGATCTGTTCCTCGAGGGTGCGGTAGACGGAGTCGAGCTCCTCGAGGCTGGAGGCGGTGAAGAAGTCACCCCCCGAGATCTCGGCGATGGTGCGCAACGAGGCGTCGTCGACGGGGACGGGCTGCGGGCGACCCTGGATGTCCACTGTCCCGTAGAGGGTGCCGAAGGAGATGGTCGAGATCGGGATGCCGGCCTCCTCGGCGCGCTCGGCGGCGGTGAAGGCCCCGCGCTCCTCGGTCGGGTCGGCGGGGACGGTCTCCTTGCCGTCGGAGAGCAGCACGATTCGGGCCGGCGGCGCCTGGTCGGTGCCACCGAGGCTCTCGGTGAACGTCGTGACGGCCTGGGTGGCGGTGTAGATCGCCTCGCCGGTCGCGGTCCTCTCGTCCAGCCGGAGTCGCTCGACGGCGCGGACCACGGGTCCCCGATCGGTGGTGGGTGCCACGAGCATCGAGGCCGTTCCGGCGTAGGAGACCAGTCCCAGGTTGACGCCCGGGGTGAGGTTGTTGGCGAACGTGGTGGCGGCCTGCTGCGCGGCCTCCAGGCGGGAGGGCGACACGTCCGTGGACTCCATGGACAGTGACACGTCGACGACGAGCATGACCGTCGCGCGGTTCCGCGGCACCTTCTGTTCCTTCTGCGGCCCGGCCAGCGCCACCACCAGGGCGAGCAGCGACAGGATGAGCAGCACCGCGGGGACGTGGGTGAACCAGCGTCGACCGCCACGGTCGACGGTCCGCAGGACGCCGAAGTTGCCGAAGCGCACGGTCCTGCGCCTCTTGGATCGCAGCGCGATCACGTATCCGATCGCGAGGGCCAGTGGCACGACCACCAGGACCAGCCACAGTGGGTGCTGGAACTCCGACAGGCTCATCGGTGCGTTCCTCCCGGTGTCGGATGGTCGTCGGGCAGGTCCCTGACGAGGTTCTCCCCGGTGGGCAGGCCACCCTGGCGGCGTGCGCCGACGAAGTCGATCACGTCCCTGATCCAGTCCCGGTCGGTCCGCAGGGCGAGGACCGGGGCGCCACAGCGGCGTAGGGCGGCGTGGACCTCCGCGCGATGGGAGTCCGCGGCCCGGCGGTAGTCGGCGGCGAGGGCGTCGTCGACGTCCAGTTCGAGCACCTCGCCGGTGGCCGGGTCCTGGAGCAGTGCGGCGCCCACAGCGGGAAGTGCGATGTCGAGGGGGTCGGCCGTGTGCACGGCGAGGAACTCGTGCCGGGCCCCCAGGACGCGCAGGGACCGTTCCCAGTCGACGTCGGCGAGGAAGTCCGAGATCACCACCACCAGTCCGTGCCGTCGGGCGGCGTTCCGGGCGGCGCGGAGTGCGTCGTCGAGGGTCCCACCGGGTGAGACCCGGGCCGGGGCGCGGGTGACCTCCTCGAGGAGCCGCCTGACGTGGTCGCGCCCGCTCGTGGCCCGGAGGACCCGTGGCCGCCCGGCGCCGGTGAGGACCATGCCGACACGACTGCCACCCCCGGCGGACAGGAACCCGACGGTGGCCGCGGCCA
>NZ_JAALEE010000132.1:0-11928 GCF_014145265.1 Dietzia sp. CW19
CCGGCGGCCACGGACTCGGCCTTGGCCCCGGGCAGCTTGGCCGAGACCTTGTCCCCGGCCTTGCGGGCACGCCACGTCAGGCCCGGCTGGCCGGCGGTGTCGACCGATGCGAGCAGGAGCGCACCGAGCAGGGCGACGTCGGTCGCCAGACCGGTGGTCTTGCGGCTCTTGGCGGCGGGGTCGGACTCCGCCCAGAAGTCGTTGCGGGTGACGGTCGTGGGCAGGTGCGACGCCGTGAGGGCGAGGGCCGACAGGCGGGGGGCCTTGCCGAGCGCGAACAGCACACCGGCACCGACCTTGACTCCCGCGAGAGCCTTGACCAGGGTCTCGGTGTCCTTGGTGACCGGCGGCACGGAGGTCGTCACGTGCTCGTTGACGGCCTGCTCGCCCTTCTCCACCAGGGGTGCGGCCTTGTCCACGAGCGGGGCCGCCTTGGCCACATGGGCCTGCGGATTGCGTAGCGTCTCCACGCCGTCGATGACGAACACCGTGGCGAGCATGGGTCGTGCGAGTCGTCGGATCATCGTTCCTCCTGGGAATTGGGATGCGTGGTCGAACCTAGTGAAAACCCCGGCCCGGCGCCTCCGGTCGGAGGATCGTCCCCCGCCACGGACCCTACGGACCTGCGTGATGCGCTGGGACGATCAGCTGTGACGGGGGCCGGATAACGATTCTGATCGGCCGGTCGGTCGGTGCCGTCGGGCGTCACCAGCCGCGCTCTCGCCACGTGCCGAGGTTCGGACGCTCGGCCCCGAGCGTGGTGTCGTCCCCGTGCCCGGGGTGGACCACCACGTCGTCCTCGAGCACGGCGAAGACCCGGGACTCGAGGTCGTCCATGAGGGTGTCGAACTGCTCCCGGGTGCCCGTCTTGCCCGGTCCGCCGGGGAAGAGGGAGTCCCCGGGGAACAGGTGGGTCCCCTCCTCGGTGCGGAGGAGGAGCCCGATGCCGTCCGGGGTGTGACCCCGCAGGCCGATCACCCCGAGGCGCAGGTCCCCCACGACGAGCTCGTCACCGTGGGAGACGTGGCGGTCGGTCGGTACGTGGATGTCCCCGGCGTCACCGGGTGAGGCGATGGTGGTGAGGCCGAGGGCCTCGACGGTCTCCGACAGGCCGATCCAGTGGTCGGCGTGCAGGTGGGTCGTGACCACCTCTCTCACCCCGGGGGCGTGCGCCTGCAGGTGCGCGATGAGCTGGGGGGCGTCGTTCGCGGCGTCGACGAGGAGTGCCGCGCCCGTCGAGACGGACTCGATCACGTAGACGTTGTTGTCCATCTCCCCGACGGAGATCTTGGACAACCGGGCCGGGCCGACGGTCCAGCGCTCACCGGTCAGGCGGCCACCCAGGCGGCCGGAGTAGCCCTCGGTGAGGGTGATGTGCTCGGGGACGGACTCGGTGGGATTCGACATAATTGCAGGCTACTGGCGGCGACGGCGGTTCGTGGTGGTAAGCGTGTCGGGGTTCGTTGGTACCTTCGTCTGCGGGACGGCGGCCATGCGGCGCGCACGGCCACCGCCACGGGTCCGTGGCGACATCCCCCTCGGAAGGAGTACCCATGGTGGACCGTCTGGTCGTCCGCGGCGCACGGGAACACAACCTCAAGGGCGTGGACATCGACGTCCCGCGCGACTCCCTGATCGTCTTCACGGGTTTGTCGGGCTCCGGCAAGTCCTCGTTGGCCTTCGACACCATCTTCGCCGAGGGGCAGCGTCGGTACGTCGAATCCCTCTCCTCCTACGCGCGCATGTTCCTCGGTCAGATGGACAAGCCGGACGTCGACTTCATCGAGGGACTCTCCCCGGCGGTGTCGATCGACCAGAAGTCCACCAACCGGAACCCCCGGTCGACGGTGGGCACCATCACTGAGGTCTACGACTACCTGCGTCTGCTCTACGCGCGGGCGGGTGTTCCGCACTGTCCGACGTGCGGGGAGGTGATCTCGCGTCAGACCCCTCAGCAGATCGTCGACCAGATCCTCGAGGGGGAGGAGGGCGCCAGGTTCCAGGTGCTGGCGCCGGTCGTGCGCACCCGCAAGGGCGAGTTCGTCGACCTCTTCGCCCAACTCGCGGCCGACGGGTACAACCGCGTGCGGGTGGACGGAGAACTCCACACCCTCGCGGAGCCGCCGACGCTCAAGAAGCAGGAGAAGCACGACATCGAGGTGGTCGTGGACCGCCTCGCCGCCAAACCGTCCTCCCGCCAGCGGCTCACCGATTCCGTCGAGACCGCGCTGGGACTGGCGGACGGGGTGATCGTCATCGACTACGTTGACCTCGACGAGGCCGACCCCGGCCGGCGGCGCCGGTTCTCCGAGCACATGGCCTGCCCCAACGGCCACCCGATCGGGCTCGACGACCTGGAACCCCGCGCGTTCTCCTTCAACTCCCCCTATGGCGCCTGCCCGGTCTGCGACGGGCTCGGCTCGCACCTCGAGGTGGACCCCGACCTGGTGATACCCGATCCCGAGCGGTCGTTGGCGGACGGCGCGATCGCCCCGTGGTCGGGGGGCCAGAGCGCCGACTACTTCCAGCAGTTGCTCTCGGGACTGGCCGACGACCTGGGCTTCGACCTGCGCACCCCCTGGCAGGACCTGCCCGCCAAGGTGCGCAAGGCGGTGCTCGGAGGGGCGTCGACGAAGGTCCGGGTGCGGTACAAGAACCGCTACGGCCGGGTCCGGACCTACGACGCCAAGTTCGAGGGCGTCATGTCGTTCCTCAAACGCCGACTGGAGCAGACGGAGTCGGAGTCGCAGAAGGAGCGCTACCAGGGGTACATGCGGGAGGTGCCGTGCCCCGCCTGTGAGGGGACCCGTCTCAAGCCGGAGATCCTCGCCGTCACGATGACCGGCCCCGGCGGGCGTGACCGGTCGATCGCCGACATCTCCCGGATGTCGGTCGCGGACTGCGCCGAGTTCCTGGACGGCCTCGAACTGGACTCCCGCCAGGCGATGATCGCCGGCCGGGTCCTCAAGGAGATCCAGGCCCGCATGGGTTTCCTCCTCGACGTGGGACTGGACTACCTGTCCCTGGACCGGGTGGCGGGCAGCCTGTCCGGCGGGGAGGCCCAGCGCATCCGGTTGGCCACCCAGATCGGGTCCGGTCTCGCCGGCGTGCTCTACGTGCTCGACGAGCCGTCCATCGGTCTGCACCAGCGGGACAACCGTCGCCTGATCGACACTCTCGTCCGGCTGAGGGACCTGGGGAACACGCTGCTCGTGGTGGAGCACGACGAGGACACCATCCGCGCGGCGGACTGGATCGTGGACATCGGACCCCTGGCCGGCGAACACGGCGGACGGGTGGTGCACTCCGGGGACTACGAGGGGCTGCTGGCCAGCGAGGAGTCGCTCACGGGTGACTACCTGGCGGGGCGGCGGTCGATCGCGGTGCCCGACACGCGGCGTGGACTGAACCCGGAGAAGGTCCTCCACGTGCGCGGGGCACGCGAGAACAATCTCAAGAACGTCGACGTGGTGTTCCCGGGCGGTGTGCTGTGTGCCGTCACCGGCGTGTCCGGCTCGGGCAAGTCCACGCTCGTCAACGACATCCTCGCCACCTCGCTGGCCAACCAGCTCAACCGGGCGCGCCAGGTTCCCGGACGGCACTCCCGCATCGACGGGGTGGAGTCGTTCGACAAGCTGGTCCAGGTGGACCAGTCACCGATCGGTCGCACCCCGCGGTCCAACCCGGCCACGTACACCGGGGTGTTCGACAAGATCCGGACGTTGTTCGCGGCGACCACCGAGGCCAAGGTCCGGGGCTACAAGCAGGGGCGGTTCTCGTTCAACGTCAAGGGCGGCCGTTGCGAGGCGTGTCAGGGGGACGGCACGCTCAAGATCGAGATGAACTTCCTGCCGGACGTCTACGTCCCGTGCGAGGTGTGTCACGGCGCCCGGTACAACCGCGAGACCCTCGAGGTGCACTACAAGGGCAAGACCATCGCCGAGGTGCTCGACATGCCCATCGAGGAGGCGTGCGAGTTCTTCGAGCCGATCACCTCGATCCACCGGTACCTCAAGACCCTCTCGCAGGTCGGCCTGGGGTACGTGCGTCTGGGCCAGTCGGCACCCACGCTGTCCGGCGGTGAGGCGCAGCGGGTCAAACTCGCGGCCGAGCTGCAGAAGCGGTCGAGTGGACGGACCGTCTACATCCTCGACGAGCCCACCACGGGTCTGCACTTCGAGGACATCACCAAGCTCCTCCTGGTGATCCAGGGGCTGGTCGACAAGGGCAACACCGTCATCGTGATCGAACACAACCTCGACGTGATCAAGAGCGCCGACTGGGTGATCGACATGGGGCCCGAGGGTGGCGCCGGCGGTGGCGTCGTCGTGGCCGAGGGCACCCCCGAACAGGTCGCGGCGGTGCCGGAGAGTCACACCGGTCGCTTCCTCGCGCAGGTCCTCCCGGTCACGCAGGAGGGCCCGGAGGGATCCCGGACCGTCCCGGTGTCGGTCGATGGTGCGCCCGCCAAGAAGGCGGCGGCGAGCAAGGCCGCGGCCACGAAGGCGCCCGCGAAGAAGGCGCCCGCGAGGAAGACGGCGTCGGACAAGACCGCGGCCAAGGCGGCACGCAAGGCACGGGCCCTGCGCTGACCCGACGCCGGAGGGTGCGACCGTGGCGTCGCGTACCCCGGCGTCGGGCAGTCGGGGGTCAGTAGACGGGGCCGGTGAACTTCTCGCCAGGACCCTCGCCGGGCTCGTCGGGGAACGCGCTGGCCTCGCGGAACGCGCGCTGCAACCCCTGGAGACCATCCCGCACCACGCTGGCCTGCGGCCCGAGGTACTCGGCGGACCCGGTCACGAGTCCGGCGAGCGAGGTGATCAGCTTGCGCGATTCGTCGAGGTCGAGATGCGGGCTCGCGGTCGGGTCGTCGTCGGACAGCCCCAGCTTCTCCGCCGCGGCGCTCATCAGCACGACGATCGAGCGGAAGATGATCTCCTGGGCGGGGACGTCGGCGAGTTCGACGATCTCGACCTCGCGGGCGTCGAGATGGTCCTCGAGAGAACTCTCTGCGGTCGCGTCGGCGGCGGGATCTGTGGACGCGGGGTGGTCGGTGTTCATGCCGAACACTGTCCCACGGGCCGGGCGACTCCGGGCGGTCGGACCGGTTTGGGGGTCCCCGGGAATCCTGGTAGAGTTCTGCTCCGACTGTGGGAATCCGCTTCGTGGTGGGTTCCGACGTCCAAGAGGAGCCCGATCTCCCACCATCCGACGCCCTGGGTTGTTTGATGGTCACCACCCCCGACGAGGGGTCTGCGAGCGTATCGCGGAGACGTCTCGTCGACGGGTGAGGAGTGAGAGGCCCCCCGGTATCCGTGCCGTGGGGCCTTCTCGGTATCGCCGGTGTGTCCGGTGGTGCCGTGGGTACCTCGAGGGCGGATGCGCGACCGCGCGAGCGGTCGCGGACAGAGCACCATCTACCGAGGAGGGCCCATCAGCGCCGAAGCACGTATCAACGAACGAATCCGTGTCCCCGAAGTCCGACTCGTCGGCCCCGGGGGCGAGCAGGTGGGGATCGTTCGCGTCGAGGACGCACTTCGTCTGGCCCTGGAGGCCGATCTGGACCTCGTCGAGGTCGCGCCCACCGCGCGCCCGCCGGTCTGCAAGATCATGGACTACGGAAAGTTCAAGTACGAGGCGGCGCAGAAAGAGCGCGAGTCGCGGAAGAACCAGCAGCAGACCGTGGTCAAGGAGCAGAAGCTCCGGCCCAAGATCGACACCCATGACTACGAGACCAAGAAGGGGAACGTCGTCCGTTTCCTCGAGAAGGGCTCCAAGGTCAAGGTGACGATCATGTTCCGCGGTCGCGAGCAGTCCCGCCCCGAGCTCGGGTACCGGCTGCTCCAGCGCCTGGCGGACGACATCACCGAGTACGGATACGTCGAGACCAGTGCCAAGCAGGACGGCCGTAACATGACCATGGTCGTCGCCCCCCACAAGGGCGCCAAGACCCGGGTCAAGGCGCAGGAGTCGAAGGTCACCGACCCCGCCTCGGAGTAGGACTCCGGCACCACACCGACCACCGGACGCACGTCGTCCGCTCACCCGAGACCCCGCCGGTCTCCGGGACGAACCATGTGAGGAAGACCGATCATGCCGAAGATGAAGACCCACAAGGGCACCGCCAAGCGTTTCCGGAAGACCGGGACGGGCAAGCTCGTGCGCCAGCAGGCCAACCGCCGCCACATCATGGAGAAGAAGCCCACCAAGCGCACCCGTCGTCTCGACGGTCGCACGGACGTCGCCCCGGCCGACGTCCCCCGCATCAAGCGGCTCCTCGGGCTCTGAGCCCTCTCCCATACGTAGTACTTCCGGTCGCCGTGAGGTGACCACCCAGATCAGTGAGGATTGACCAGTGGCACGCGTGAAGAGGGCAGTCAACGCCCAGAAGAAGCGTAGGACCGTACTCGAGTCCACCAAGGGCTACCGCGGGCAGCGTTCGCGGCTGTACCGCAAGGCCAAGGAGCAGATGCTCCACTCGATGACCTACAGCTACCGTGACCGTCGCGCGCGCAAGGGCGACTTCCGGAAGCTGTGGATCACCCGCATCAACGCGGCGGCCCGCGCCAACGACATGACCTACAACCGCTTCGTCCAGGGCCTCAAGCTCGCGGGCGTCGAGGTGGACCGCAAGGTGCTCGCCGACCTGGCCGTCACCGACCCGGCCGCCTTCACGGCGCTCATCGAGGTCGCGCGCAAGGCCCTGCCGGCCGACGTCAACGCGCCGGCTGCCTGACGTCTGCGAATGTGACGCACAGCACCCTGCCCGGGGAGGGCACCGGACGACCCGCGGATCCGTTCACCGAACGGACACCGCGGGTCGTTTCCGCATCCAAGCTCCACCGCGCGGCCGCCCGGCGCAAGGCCGGGCGCTTCCTCGCGGAGGGGGCCAACTCGGTCGAGTCGGCCCTGACGACCGGGGCGGCGATCGAGGTGTTCTGCGGCCCGGACTCGCTCGACCGGTTCGCCACCCTCGTGACCACCGCATCGGCATCCGGGGTCACCGTCTCCGTGGTGACCGACCGTGCGATCAGGGCGCTGTCGGACACCGTCTCGCCCACGGGCATCGTCGCGCTGTGCCGGTCGGTCGTCCGCGACCCCGGGGACCCGGACGAGGGGTCTGTGCGCCTCGTCGCGGTGGGCCAGGCGCTGGCCGAACCGGGGAACGTCGGCACCCTCATCCGCGTCTCGGACGCACTCGGCGCCGACGCCGTGTGGCTCACCGGGGGCGCGGTGGATCCGGAGAACACCAAGGCGGTCCGCGCCTCCGCCGGCAGCCTCTTCCATCTCCCCGTGGTGCGCGGGATCGCCGAGACGGACCTGGTCGACCGCGCCCACCGGCTGGGCCTCCAGGTCGCGGTGGCCACCGGCGACGGTGAGGTGGACATCGAACACGCCGACGACGTGCTGTCCCGGCCGACCGCGTGGGTCTTCGGAAACGAGGCGCACGGCGTCCCCGACGCGCTGGCCGACGCTGCCGACGTCCGCGTGCGCATCCCCCTCCGCGGGCGGGCCGAGAGCCTGAACATCGTCACCGCTGCCTCGATCTGCCTCCACACCAGCGCGCGCCTGCAGGCCGCCGCCTCGTGACCGCCACCCTCACCGCCCGCGGCCTGGGAGCCTCACGAGGTGCGCGGACCCTGTTCGCCGGTCTCGACCTCGTCGTCGCCGAGGGTGACGTCTGGGGGCTCACCGGACCCAACGGCGCCGGCAAATCGACTCTGCTCCACGCCCTCGCCGGCGCGCCCGACGCCGAGATGTCGGGGACGGTCACCGTCAGCCCACCGCACGCGACGGTGGGGTTCCTCCGTCAGGAGGTGGAGCGCCACGACGACGAGGAGGTGCGCGACTTCCTGCACCGCGCCACCGGGGTCGCCGACGCGCAGGCGCACATGGACGCACTCGCGCTGCAGATGGCGGACTCGGACTCGGCCGCCGACGCCTACGGCGACGCCCTCGAGCGATGGTTGGCCCTCGGCGGTGGAGACCTGGACGAGCGGATCCCGGTGACCGCCGCCCGGCTCGGATTGGACGTCGCCGTTCTGGGTCTGCCGATGTCGGCGCTCTCGGGCGGCCAGGCCGCCCGTGTCACCCTCGCCGCCGTGCTGCTCAGCCAGTACGAGATCCTGCTGTTGGACGAGCCGACCAACGACCTCGACCTGGCGGGGCTCGCGGTGTTGGAGGACTTCATGCGGACCGAGCGGCGTCCGATGGTGGTGGTCAGTCACGACCGTGAGTTCCTGGCCAGGTGTGTGACCGGGATCGTCGAGCTCGACTCGGCCCAGCGGCAGATCACGGTGTTCGACGGAGGATACGAGTCGTATCTCGCCGAGCGCGCGCTGGCGCGGCAGCGGGCGCGCGAGGCATACGAGGAGTATGCGGGCCGGGTCGGTCAGCTCAAGGACCGCATGCAGACCCAGAAGACGTGGCTCGACAAGGGCGTCCGCAACACCATGCGCAAGTCGGGCGGCAAGGATGCCGAGAAGGACAAGCACATCCGCAACCGGGCCGGCCAGCGGTCGGAGAAGCAGGCCGCCAAGATCTCCCAGACCGAGCGTGCGATGGAGCGGCTCGACGTGGTGGCCGAACCGCGCAAGGAGTGGCAGCTGCAGATGGAGATCGCGACCGCGCCCCGGTCGGGGTCGGTCGTGGCGGTGTTGTCCGACGCCGTCGTCCGCCGCGGTGACTTCGCGCTCGGTCCGGTGACCCTGCAGATCGACTCGGGGGACCGGGTGCTGATCTCCGGCGCCAACGGGTCCGGCAAATCCACGCTGCTGGGCCTGCTCGCGGGAGATCGGCTCCCGGACACCGGGCGGGTGAGCACGGGAGCCGGCGTCGCGGCGGGTCGCGTCGACCAGGCCCGCGCGGAGTTCGGTGGCCCGGGGCCCCTGCTGGACACGTTCTGCGTGGCCGCGGACCCGGCGGGTCTGGACCCCACCGAGGGTCGGACGGTGCTGGCCAAGTTCGGACTGGGCGGCGAGCACGTCGCCCGGTCGTGCGCGTCCCTGTCCCCGGGGGAGCGGACCAGGGCGGCGCTGGCCCTGCTCCAGCAGCGCGGCGTCAACCTGCTCGTGCTGGACGAGCCCACCAACCACCTGGACCTACCCGCGATCGAGCAGCTCGAGCAGGCCGTGGAGGCCTTCGACGGCACGGTCCTGCTGGTGACCCACGACCGGCGGATGCGCCAGGGTTTCCGGGGGACCCGCGAGCTCGTGGTGGACTCCGGGGCCGTTCACGAGGTGCGTTAGCGGGTGACCCCTCGCGGCGAGGGGTACGCGCAGGTGGGCCGGGGGGTCCGATCCCGATCGACTAGTCTGTTGCGGGATGCCGCCGGCGGTCGCCGGAGATCGCCGTGACGGGGAGGACGAGAGCACAGGTGAGCGAAGACACGAGCGCTGTCGAGGTGCGGATCGACGAGGAGTCGCTGGCCGGGTACGCGGCGGAGGCCGAGGCGGCGTTCGCCGCCGCCACGGACCTGGACGCCCTGGCCGCAGCCAAGACCGCCCACCTGGGCGACCGCAGCCCGATCGCGCTGGGACGCCGGACCCTCGGGTCGCTGCCCAAGGAGCAGAAGGCCTCCGCCGGAAAGGCCGTCAACGTGGCGCGGGGCAGGGTCCAGCAGGCCTATGACGCCCGCCTCGCCGAGCTGCAGGCGGAGCGTGACGCCGCCGTCCTCGTGGCCGAGACCCTGGACCTGACCGTGCCGTCGGGTCGGGCTCCGGTGGGCGCCCAGCACCCCATCACGATCATCACCGAGCAGGTCGCGGACGTGTTCGTGGCGATGGGGTGGGAGATCACCGAGGGCCCGGAGGTCGAGGCGGAGCACTACAACTTCGACGCCCTGAACTTCCTCCCGGACCACCCCGCGCGCACCCTGCAGGACACCTTCCACATCGCTCCCGAGGGCAGCCGCCAGGTGCTGCGCACCCACACCTCGCCCGTGCAGATCCGGACGATGCTCGATCGGGAGCCGCCGATCTACGTGGCCTGCCCCGGTCGGACGTTCCGCACGGACGAGCTCGACGCCACCCACACCCCGGTGTTCCACCAGGTGGAGGGGTTGGCGATCGACAAGGGGCTGACCATGGCGCACCTGCGCGGTGCGCTCGACGCCTTCGCCCGCGCGCTCTTCGGACCGGAGACCTGTACCCGGATGCGGCCCAACTACTTCCCCTTCACGGAGCCCTCTGCCGAGGTCGACGTGTGGTTCCCGCGGAAGAAGGGGGGCGCGGGCTGGGTCGAGTGGGGCGGGTGCGGGATGGTCCACCCCAACGTGCTGACCGCCTGCGGCATCGACCCGGAGGTCTACTCGGGGTTCGCGTTCGGCATGGGCCTCGAGCGCACCCTGCAGTTCCGCAACGGACTGTCCGACATGCGGGACATGGTCGAGGGGGACGTGCGGTTCTCGCTGCCCTTCGGCATCCGCGCCTGACCCACCGCCCCTTCCACCCGAGAAGAACAAGGACCCCCACAGTGCGAATTGCGCAGTCCTGGCTGACCGAGATCCTGCAGCGGGCCAACGACGGTTGGTCGGTGACCCCGGCCGAGCTCGACGCGGGGTTCGTGCGCGTCGGCCTCGAGGTCGAGGGCGAGCCGGAGCAGTTGCCCGAGATCTCGGGACCGCTCACGATCGGTCGGGTCAGCAGTATCGAGGAGCTCGAGGGGTTCAAGAAACCCATCCGCTTCTGCCTGGTCGACGTGGGTGCCGGCGAACCGCAGCAGATCGTCTGCGGGGCGCGGAACTTCGAGGCGGGCGACCTGGTGGTCGTCGCGCTGCCCGGAACCGTCCTTCCCGGTGGGTTCGAGATCGGCAGGCGGAAGACGTACGGCAAGCCCAGTGAGGGCATGATCTGCTCGGCGTCCGAGCTGGGGATCGGATCCGACCACAGCGGCATCATCGTCCTGGCCGAGGGCACTGCGGAGCCCGGCGACCCGGCCGGGCCGGTCCTCGACGCCGGGGCGGCGGGACCCGACACCGTCATCGAGCTCAACGTCACCCCGGACCGCGGGTACTGCCTGTCGGCGCGCGGCCTGGCCCGCGAACTCGCGTGTGGATTCGGCCTGGACTTCGCCGATCCCGCCGTCGAACAGGGCCTCGGGTCCGAGGGCGAGACCTGGCCGCTCGAGGTGACGGAGGAGTCCGGCGCCCGCCGGTTCGCCCTGCGCCGGGTCACCGGAGTGGACCCCACCGCGCGGACACCGTGGTGGATGGCCAGGCGGCTGCTGCTGTCGGGCGTGCGCCCGATCTCGCCGGCGGTCGACGTGACCAACTACGTCATGCTCGAGCTCGGGCACCCGATGCACGCGTTCGATGCCGCGACGCTCGAGGGCGGTCTCGTCGTCCGCCGGGCGCGGTCCGGGGAGGTGCTCACGACCCTCGACGACGTCGAGCGGACGCTGGACCCCGAGGACGTGGTCATCTGCGACGACCGCGGGCCGATCTCACTGGCGGGTGTCATGGGCGGCGCGAGCACGGAGGTGTCCGGGCAGACCACGGACGTCCTCCTCGAGGCCGCCGTGTGGGACACCCTCGCGGTGTTCCGGACGATCCGCCGTCACAAGCTCCCCAGTGAGGCGGGCAAGCGGTACGAGCGTGGTGTCGACGCCGCGGCCACGATCGCCGCACTGGACCGGGCGGCGACGCTGCTCGCCGGGATCACCGGCGGCACGGTCGAGGCCTCGCTCACCGACATCGGTTCCGCCCCCGTCATGCCGACCATCGCGTTCGATGAGGGCAGGCCCTCCCGCGTCGCCGGCGTGGACTACCCGACCGGCACCGCGCGCCACCGCCTGGAGCAGGTCGGGTGCACGGTCACCGGGGACGACGAGGTGCTGCTCGCGGTCACCCCGCCGACCTGGCGACCGGACCTCACGCTGCCCGCGGACCTGGTGGAGGAGGTCCTCCGCCTCGAGGGGTTGGAGAACATC
>NZ_JAALEE010000010.1:0-4074 GCF_014145265.1 Dietzia sp. CW19
CGGCGTCGACAGGCGGCCGGAGGGTCGCGAACTGGTCGGTTATCCGCAATCTGCGCTCGGAGAAGCGGTAGAGCGCGGCGGGCCGACCCCCCGAGGGCCCCGGTGGCGCGCTGCGCCCGCACCGCACGAGCTCGCCCCGCCTGGTGAGGACCCTCTGCAGGTTGGTCGGATCCACAGGGTGGCCCAGGGCGGCGCCGTAGAGCTGCGCGAGATACGACATCGTGAACTCCACGGGCGCCAGGGCGAACCCCAGGGTCGAGTAGGAGAGCTTGGCCGCGAGGCGGGCGCGGGCGCGGGCGACGATCTCCGCGTGGTCGTAGACGGTGTCGGGCAGCTGGTCGACCCGGAACCAGGCCGTGTCGTCGGGGATGGCCGGGTCGGCGTCGCTGGGGAGGACGCCGAGGAACCCGGAGGCGAACACGCGTCGGCCGGGTATGCGCCCCGGGTCGGAGAACTCCGCCACGGATTCCAGGTGGCTGAGCGATTGCACGTCGACCTTCTCGGCGAGCTGCCGGGTGGCGGAGGCGGGCAGGTCCTCGTCGTCCCGGACCTCACCGCCGGGCAGCGCCCACCGGCCGGCGGCGGGCCCGAGGGAGTGCCGCCAGAGCATCACGTGGAGCGTGGGCGCGGTGGCACCGGGCGCCGGTCGCACCTGGGTCACCACGACGAGCACTTCGTGACCGGTGTTACACTGCATCATGTTTTCGATTGTAAGTCGAAAACAGGGCCGGTGGCGTATCGGCCCACAGAACCGACCCGGGAGGGGGCAGCGATGAGCACTGCCACAGGACACGGCACCACGGTCGCGCCACGGCCCGACACCACCGTCGGACGGCTCGACTCGCCGCTCGCCACGAGGATCCGCCACGACGGCGCGGTGTACACGGGCGTCGAACCCGACGCGGAGTGGGCCGCCGAGATCCGCCGCCTCGCCGGCGAGCGTGACGCGGTGATCCTCGCCCACAACTACGAGGTCCCCGCCATCCAGGACATCGCCCACCACGTGGGGGACTCCCTGGCCCTGTCGCGCATCGCCGCGGAGGCCGAGCAGTCGACCATCATCTTCTGCGGCGTCCACTTCATGGCGGAGACCGCCAAGATCCTCTCGCCGGACAAGACCGTCCTCATCCCCGACGAGGCGGCGGGCTGTTCGCTGGCCGACTCCATCACCGCCGAGCAGTTGGCGGAGTGGAAGTCCGAGCACCCCGATGCCGTGGTGGTCTCCTACGTCAACACCACCGCCGCGGTGAAGGCCCTCACGGACATCTGCTGCACCAGCTCCAACGCGGTCGAGGTGGTCGAGTCGATCGACCCGGACCGCGAGGTGCTGTTCCTTCCCGACCAGTTCCTCGGCGCGCACGTCCGGCGCAAGACCGGCCGCGACAACGTGCTCGTGTGGGCGGGCGAGTGCCACGTCCACGCCGCGATCAACGGTGACCAGCTCACCGCCAAGTCGCAGGCCCACCCGGGCGCCGAGCTGTTCGTCCACCCCGAGTGCGGCTGCGCCACGAGCGCGCTGCACCTCGCCACCGAGGGTGCCGTGCCGGCTGATCAGGTCAAGATCCTGTCCACCGGCGGGATGGTCGACGCCGCCCGCTCCTCGGGTGCCCGCGAGGTCCTGGTGGCCACCGAGATCGGGATGATCCACCAGCTGCGCAAGGCGGCTCCGGAGATCGACTTCCTCCCGGTCAACGACCAGGCCAGCTGCCCCTACATGAAGATGATCACCCCGGCCGCGCTGCTGCGCGCGCTCGTCGAGGGCGCCGACGAAGTGCACGTCGATCCCGCCACGGCCGAGGCCGCGCGCGGGTCCGTCGAGCGGATGATCGCCATCGGCAACCCGGGATCCGGGGAGTGACCGGCGCGGGCGTGGGTTCGCCGGTATCCGGGGGAGACGACGACGAGCTCTTCGACCCCGACACCCGTGCCGACGCCCTGATCGCGATCAGGCGCGCCCTCGAGGAGGACCTGCGTTACGGCCCGGACGCCACCTCGCTGGCCACCGTGCCCGCGGACTCCCGTGCCACCGCACGACTCGCGACCCGATCCGACGGGGTGGTGGCCGGGTTGCCGCTGATCGGGATGGTCCTGACCGAGGTGCTCGGCGACGACTACTCGGTCACGCTCAGCGCGGGGGACGGTGACCGCGTCTCGGCCGGCGACGTGGTGGCCGAGATCACCGCACCGACGCGCGGGCTGCTCACCGCCGAGCGGACACTGCTCAACCTCGTGTGCCATCTCTCGGGGGTGGCCACCGCGACCCGGGCATGGGCCGACGAGCTCAGTGGCACCGGCTGCGCCGTGCGCGACACCCGCAAGACCATGCCCGGCATGCGCCTGCTGCAGAAGTACGCCGTCCGCTGCGGCGGCGGGGTCAACCACCGACTCGGCCTCGGGGATGCCGTCCTGGTCAAGGACAACCACGTGGTGGCCGCCGGTGGGGTGGTTCCGGCGCTGGCCGCCGTGCGCGAGCGGTTCCCGGACCTGCCCTGCGAGGTCGAGGTGGACTCCCTGGAGCAGCTCGACCAGATGCTCGACGCAGGCGTGGACCTGGTCCTGCTGGACAACTTCCCCGTCTGGCAGACGCAGATGGCCGTGCAGCGTCGGAACGCGATCTCACCCCGTACCCGGTTGGAGTCCAGTGGCGGCCTCGGTCTGGACGTCGCCGCCGACTACGCGCGCTGTGGTGTCGACTTCCTCGCCGTCGGCGGGCTCACCCACTCGGTCGCGGTCCTCGACCTCGGCCTGGATATGTGAGGTCCACCGCACCCGGCCGTTCGGGTGAGGTGTGGGTCGCCGGAACCCGCGTAAAGTTTGATGACATGACGGGCTTCTGGGACACGAGCGAGAAGAGCACTCCGGCGGAACGCCGACAGCAGCGGATGGCGGAGGCGCGCCGACGCGTGGAGTCCGGGGAGAACACCTCACCGCCGCCTCCACGGCCCGCCCCCGGCAAGCCCGCCCGGAGCCGCTCGGCGCGCTCGCCCAGGGCGGCCACCGTGGACCCGCTCTCCGTCACCGGGGCGCAGTTCGCCGTCTGGCGTAGCGTCCAGCACTTCTGCGCCACCGACTCGCTCCCGGACGCCCGCGGGGCCGATCTGGACCTGCTGGTCGCCTGGTCGGACTCCATCCAGCCGTTCCGCCTGCGGCAGCGGATAGTGGCACGCCTGGACTCCCAGGGCGCGTGGCTGCCGGTCTGCTACGCCAAGGACGGCGCCCGCGAGGCGATCACCCAGGCGCAGGCCGACCGTTACCGCGAGGCCAGGCTCGGCGAGTCCACACTCTCCGGTGGCGCGCAGAAGTCCCTCCGGGAGACCGACCACCCGGAGACCACGACCTCGCTCTGAGCAGGGCCCTCAGCGAGCGGCCAGTGCGAACCGCCGGCCCCGCGGTCGCGGGCCGGTGCTGAGGACCAACTCGTCGGCACCGGACTCACGGCCGGCCGGGCCCGTGGTCTCCTTGACGGCGGTGACCTCGTCGTCGTCGTGGAGGTCGTCGTCGGCGGTGCCGTCCCCGGTCCGGTCGTCGGTCAGGTCGACCGCCTCGGCGTCGCCGGGATGCTCGTCCACCGCGACGATCGCCCCCTCCCGCTCGAGATCGATGATCGCGGTGCGGGCCGCCCGGGCGTACCGCAGGTGTCGCATCGCGGGGGTGTCCGTATCGGGGTCGGAGGGGTCCACGTCGCCCAGTCTCAGCGGCTCGCCCGAAGGGGCCTCGTAGGCCTCGCAGACCGATTCGACGATCTCGTCCACCCCCAGACTGTCCCACTCCCCGAGCTTGTCCACGACGATCATGCGGGCGCGTTCCAGCGCGTCGGGCCCGGGGTCGGTGGCGGCGTCGATGGCGGAACGGATCTTCTCGGAACGGATCTTGTCAGTCGAACTCATGACCCGAGCCTGCCAGTCCCGGCGCCGGGATGCAGCCGGTCGCGCGGGCGCGCCCGGTGTGCTCTGACGGACGCGCCGCTAGGACGAGAGCTCGGCCATGACTCGGGGGACCTCCGACAGCAGCTCCCGGGCGAGGAAGCCGGTGGGCCCGACCCGCACCGCGAGCCGCTCACCGGCCCGGCCGTGG
>NZ_JAALEE010000133.1:0-8945 GCF_014145265.1 Dietzia sp. CW19
GAGGTGGGCGTGACGGCCCCCGGGGCCGGGCCCGGTGCCATCGTCACGCCCGACGACGGGTGGCGGCCTCGGCCAGGTCGCGCAGGGTGACCCGGCCGTGCTCGCTCACCGCGTCCGAACCGATCGCGTCCAGGGCCCGCACGGTCAGGGTGTCGATCTCCGCCTCGACGGAGGCGACCGCCCCCGAGTCCACGAGGATCCGGCGAGCCCGCTCGAGGTCGTCGGTCTCGAGGTCGGTGCCCAGGACCGAGAGCAGGAAATCCGAGTCCCCGGTCGGTGCCAGGGCGGTCGCCCTGGCCAACAGGAGGGTGCGCTTGCCCTCACGGAGGTCGTCCCCGGACGGCTTGCCCGTGACCTCGGGGTCACCGAACACACCGAGCATGTCATCGCGGAGTTGGAAGGCCTGCCCCACGGCCACACCGAACTCGCGGAGCGCCGCGACGGTGTCGGCGCCGGCCCCGGCGAGCTCGGCACCGATGTGGAGCGGCCGCTCGACGGTGTACGCCGCGGTCTTGAACCGGTTGACCCGGGCCGGCGTCAGCTCGTCCGTCGCACCGGAGGATTCCGCGAGGATGTCGAGCATCTGACCCGAGAGCACCTCGGTCTTCATCGCGTACCAGGGCGCGAGCGCCCGGCCGAGTGCGGCCGGATCGGCGCCGGAGGTCACGAACATCTCGTCCGCCCAGGTCAGGGCCAGGTCTCCGACGAGGATCGCCTGCGAGACCCCGTACCGGGCGGGGTCCCCGGACCATCCCAGTCCCCGGTGGGCCGCCTCGATCGAGCGATGGACGGTGGGTCGGCCGCGACGGGTGTCGGAGGCGTCCACGATGTCGTCGTGGATGAGGGCGCACGCCTGGATCAGCTCGAGTGCCGCGCAGGCGGTGACGATCTCGTCCGGGACGACGGCGTCCGCCGGGCTCACCGCCGACCATCCCGCCAGGCCGAACCGGGGCCGCATCCGTTTGCCACCACTGAGGACGAAGTCCGCGAGCAGGCCCGCCAGGGTGTCGACCCGATCGTCGACCCCTGACACGACCCGGCGCCGTCCGTCGAGATGGCGGCGGAGGGCGCCGAGGATCCGCTCTCCGTCGTCTGGACGAGTCGCCGTGACCACGGTCACCATCCCTTCCGGGCGCCGCCGCCCGGCAGCCCTCGATACCGTGATCCTAGTCGCCGGGCGGAGGTCGGCACCGACGCGTGTCGGGCTACCCTGGTCCGGTGACCCAGCTACCCGACATCGACCCAGCGGGCGGCGACCGACACCCGAGCATCGTGGACCGGATCGCCTCGTCGAGCACCCCCAGGGTGCCCTTCTCCGTCGAGTTCTACCCACCCCGGGACGAGGCCGCGGAGGCACGTCTCTGGCGGGCCGCCTCCGTCTTCTCCGAACTGGGCGCAGCGTTCGTGTCCGTCACCTACGGGGCCGGCGGGTCCACCCGTGACCGGACGGTCAGGGTCGTCGAGAGGGTCGTCAGCGAGACCGACCTGGTGCCCATCGCCCACCTGACGGCCGTGGGGCACACGATCGCCGAACTGCGCGAGATGATCCAGATGTACGCCGACGTCGGTGTCACCAACATCCTCGCCCTCCGGGGGGACCCCCCCGGGGACCCGTTGGGTGACTGGACCCCGCACCCCGAGGGTCTGCACTACGCGGAGGAGCTCGTGCGACTGATCCACGAGGTCGGGGACTTCCACGTGGGTGTCGCGTCCTTCCCGGAGGGGCACTACCGGGCGCGGGACCTGGACCACGACACCGAGATCCTGCTCAACAAACTGCGCGCCGGCGCCGAGTACTCGATCACGCAGATGTTCTGGGACGTGGAACACTACCTGCGTCTCCGGGACCGTCTCGCGGTCGCGGACCCGGAGCAGGCGGCCAAGCCGATCATCCCCGGGCTCATGCCCGTGACGAGCCTCCGTCAGGTCCGCCGGATGGTGGAGCTGTCGGGGTGCGCCCTCCCGGACGGCCTGTCCGACCGGTTGCGCGCGGCGGCGGGTGACGGGCCAGAGGAGGACCGTGCCGCGGTCCGCGAGGTGGGGATCGAGTTCGCCACCGAACTCTGTGAGCGTCTGATCGGCGAGGGCGTGCCCTGCCTGCACTTCAACACCCTCAACTTCTCCCGTGCCACGCATGAGGTGTTGGCCAACCTGTCGATGGTCCCGTCCCCGGGGGTCGGGGCGACCAGGGCCTGAGGCGGTGCTCCCGCGGTCCGTGCGCCCCGCCGGCTCCCCGTGAGATCAGCGCACGAGTCGGTCCGACCGGGCCCGCGAGGTCCGGGCGGCCAGGATCGTCCCGATCGACACCAGTAGAGCGGCGCCTATCCCGACGATCATCCACACCGCGAAACCGCGGGTCGCCGGATCCGGGTAGGACGACGACGCCTGCATCCGGGTGATGGACCCCGGCGCCGGTGTCCAGCTCACGGAGTTACCCCCACCCAGCGTGCCGTTCGTCTCCCCGATGCGGTTGGGGAACGTGAGGTCCACCCGGGTGGACGCGGAATCCGCCCGGTCCGCCGGTATTCCGGAGAGGTCCACCGAGCCGGTGAAGGACACCGTGTCGCCGCTCCGGCGGAAACCCAGGGTGTACGGCCTCGCCCCCTCGACCTCGATGGCCAGGGACAGCGCGTCGACCTCTGCGAAGGTCAACTGGGTGAAGTAGATCTCCCTGCCGGTGAAGCCGTCCGCGGAGTAGGCGGTGATCCGCACCTTCTGCTCGAGGCCGGACGGAGTGGACAGCCGGTCCAGGGCGGCCGCCTGTGCCGGCTGGTCGCCGGCCACCAGGATGCGACCCGAGACGGTGTCGTCCTTCCGCACACTCATCTGGGCGTTCAGCTGGAGACACCCGGTGAGGACGAACAGCATCGTCACCAGGGCGGTGACGCCCGTGATCCGGCGACGCGCGGGGGAGTGTGCGGCCGTCACGGGGCTGGTCGCGGTGGTGCTCGGTTCGATCACGGTCGTCATTGTGCCCGCGTGCGGCGCCGACGCCGCGTCGACGTGCCGAGTCGGCGACCGACGAGCCGCGCCACCGTCCTCCCGCTGGTGCCGATGACACCCCCGCCGGGATGGGTGGAGGCGCCCGCGAGGAACACGCCGTCGGCGCCGGGGACGGTGTGCCCGGCCAGATCCGGGTGGGGCCGCATGGGGAGCATCTGATCGAGCGACATCTCCACGTGCATCACGTTGCCGCCGATCAGGCCGAGTTCGGTCTCCAGGTCCTCCGGTGTCTGGACGTGACGGTGGACGATCGAGTCGGTGAGCCCGGGGGCGAACCGCTCCGCGGCCGCGATGATCCGGTCCGCCTCACCCGGACCCGCCTGTGACCAGGAGCGCCCGTCCGCCAGGTGCCGCGGGTGCCACTGCGACCACAGTGTCAGTTCGTGCCGACCCGCCGGCGCCAGCGAGGGGTCGAGCGAACTGAAGCTCATGGCGAGGACGGCGGGATCGGCGTCGAGACCGCCGGCCGCGGCGACCCCGTACCGGTGGTCGAGTCGACGGCGGTCCGTCACCAGCAGCTGCAGACCGTGCGCACTGGTGGTCGTGGGCACACCCGGGTACCGGGGCAGATCCGTCGTACCCAGCCGGACGACCATCCCCAGCCCGAACCCCGGACGGATCCTGCGGCGCCAGGCCTCGAGGCCCGCCGCGGGGAGTTCGTGGGCCAGGAGGTCCAGCGTGGTGTGGACGTGACAGGCCGCGACGACGGCCGAGCAGTGCAACGACGGGCCCCCCGCGGTATCCACCCGCCAACCGGCCCCCGAGCGGCGGATCGCCGTCGCTCCGGCGCCCGCCGTGACCGATCCGCCGCCGGCCCGGACGGCGGAGACGAGAGCGTCGGCGAGAGCGCCCGACCCGCCGATCGCACGGCCGGGAGGGGTCTGGTGCATGAGCGCGGCGAAGCCGATCATCGGCGCGGTGCCGGGATGGGACATCGGCGGTCCGGACTGTGCGCCGAACCAGGACAGGGCGGCCTTGAGCCGCTCGGACGTGAAGGTCTGGTCGAGCAGCGCATCCCCGGAGGACAGGAAGGTCTGGACCGTGCCGAAGGGATCCCGGAGATCGTCGCGTCCGAGGAACGCGGAACCCAGGCGCGGAGCCGTGGGGCGAACGCTGAACCCCTTCATCATCCGCCCGGCGAGGACCTCCCACCGGCGGACGAACCCGCGGTAGGCGTCGGCGTCCGCCCGCCCGCAGGCGGCGGCGATGCTCGCACAGGTCTCGTCGAGGTCGCGGTGGAAGACGAGGGGCGGGGCGTCGCTGCCCGGCGGGGCGGGGGCGAAACCCCACGGGTCACAGTCCACGTACCTCAGCCCGTGGGCGGCCAGGTCCAGCTCCTCCGGGATGCCGGTGTGCCGGATCATCAGGTGGGCCGACGAGCCACGATCCGTGCGGTGCCCGGGGTAGCGCTCGACAGTGGAGGTGGCGCCGCCCAGGACGGTGTCCTTCTCCACCACGTGGACGTCGAGCCCTGCCCGCGCGAGATAGGCGGCGCAGACCAGGCCGTTGTGACCGGAACCGATCACCACGACGTCATGACTGTTGTTCACGCGGGCCTCCGTGTTGGGTGAGGGGGAGCGACCGCGAGAGTACGGCGAACGGCCTGGCGTCGCCTTCGAACCTGTAGGCCCTGAGCACATCCGAGAAGCCCATCGACCGGTACAACCGCCACGCTCCGTTGGCCTCGTCGGGGACCTCGGGGGTCGAGAGCAACACGGATCCCTCCGTGCGACCGGACAGGAACCTGCGGAGCAACTCAGTGCCTATGCCGTGCCCCTGGTAGCGGGGGGAGACGTGGAGCTCCGTCAACTCGACGTAGTCCGTCGGCAGGCGCTGATCCTGTTCTCGCAGCCCTCGCGCGACCTGCTCGTACCACCACTGGCCGGGTGAACCCCGGTAGCCGTAACAGATGGCGACCAGGGGCCCACGGGCGTGACCGAGAAGGCGCCGACGCGGCGCCTCGAAGGCCGCGACCCCGGACCAGCCCTCCCGGTGGCTGTGCTCCATCCACGCGGGGGCGCGGGATCGGATCACCTGGGACGGGTACCCCATGGCGTCGACGTAGACACCGAGCGCCTCCGGCAGTCGGTCACGGAACTCCCCGGCGTCCAGGCTGGTGATCACGGTGTCCATCCACCCCATCTCATCACGTGCGCGCGTTCACGACCTCCAGTTGTGTCGTACCCCGCCGATACCGTGGGGTCCAGAAGGGGAGGTGCAGCGGAGATGGCGTCGAGAACCGCAGTTCGTGCGCCGGGCGGGGGTGGCCTCGGGTCCCTCGGTCGGGCAGGTCGTGCCGAGGTCCACCGGGGCCGGGCGCTGGCCGCGTCGTCACCCGCCGAGCGGTTTCTCGAGTCCTACCGGGCGGCGCGTTCGGCGGCGGCGGCGCTCCTGTCCCCGGGGCCGCGTCGCAGGGGCCCGTCCGATGTGTGGCACCGGCTCGCCGCAGAGGTTCCCGAGCTGGCGGAATGGGCCTCCGCCTTCGGCGGTTACTCGGCCCTCGCGGCCGCCGTGGAGGACGGGCTCCCCCGAACGGTCACACCCCGCATGGCGGATGACTTCCTCTGGGCTGTCGGTCGTTTCCTCGACCTGGTCGACGAGCGGCTGGGAGTACTGGGTCCGGCGGCGTGAGGTCGAGGACGCCCTGTGGACCGGGCTTCTGCCGCGTACTCGGAATCCCGGTGGTCACCACCGCGTCGCGCTCGTATGATGGAGTCAACCCTTGACCGGCTGATCCCCGTAGACGGTCGACGTCACACGGCCGAGCCGGCCGAGCTCGTAACCGCGAGCGTTCTAAGGAGGTCGAAGTGCCCCTGTCAGAGCACGAGCAGCGCATGCTCGACGAGATCGAGAATGCGCTCTACGCCGACGACCCCAAGTTCGCGTCGTCTGTTCGAAAGACCGGTGGGACCGGTGGCCGCCGTCCTGCCGGGCTGGTGGTGATCCTCGGTCTCGTGGGGGTCGCGCTCCTCGTGGGCGGGTTGGCACTCGACTTCAAACCGGGCGGGTTTCCCGTCCTCAGTCTCGTGGGTTTCCTCGTGATGTTCGCGGCGGGTGTGCTCGCCATGCGCGCGGTGCCGTCCAAGGCGTCGTCGTCGGCCGGTTCCGCGGGCGGAGCCCGGGTGCCGGGTACGGGTAAGGCGTCCACCAAGGGGGCCGAGGGCCAGAGCTACTCCTCTCGCATGGAGGATCGCTTCCGCCGTCGCTTCGAGCAGTAGCCAGAACGACTGATCACGTCCCGGGAGGGGCGAGCGCATCCGCGCTCGCCCCTCCCGCCTATTTCGGCGGCGAGCGTCTCGGCCGCGTGGGAACTCGGTGATGCCGGGTCGCCCTGCGGCGGCGCGCCCCACCGTGCGCCCCCCGGCTCTCCACTTCGCCCCACCGGGGGCCCATCATTCGCCCCTAGGGTGTGAAATAGTCACAGGAACCACATCTGTTCGCCGACTGTGGCCGTCTCCGGCGTGACTCCCGGCGGGTTCTCCAGCTGGTCACGGGTCGACAGGGTGCTCTGAACTGCAGAGATGTAAGTCGGTGGGGAGAAGTGGGGCACAGGCCTTGTTTGTGGGGCGTTGTGGGGTACAGTGGGGGACGCGAGGAGCTCGAAGGGGCCTGAACCCAGGAGGTGGCGGGTGACCGACACCGATCCCACCGACTCCGAGCGTGAACGAGCCTTCGTCGGGTACGGGACGCACCGTCCCAAGCTCGACGACAAGGGGCGGCTGACGATCCCCGCCAGATTCAGGCCTGGCCTGGCCGACGGGGTGGTCGTGTGTGGGTGGTTCACCAACACGCTCTCGGTCTTCCCGGAACGCGAGTTCGACGCGTTGGTCAGAAAGGTCCGGCCGACCGCCAACCTCAGTGAGAGGCACATGGCGTTCTTCCGGCTCCTGGTGAGCGGCGCGGAGGTCCAACAACTCGATTCGCAGGGACGGGTCTCCATTCCGGCGAGTCAGCGGAACTACGCGGGCCTCGGCAAGGACTGCGTGGTCAACGGCCTCGGAGAGCGTCTCGAAGTCTGGGACGCCGAGGCCTGGGACCGCTACAGCGCGGAGAACCTCCCCGTGTTCTCCGAGATGGAGGGCACCTCGCTGGGGATCGAGTTCTGATCCCCGGGACGGACCAGCACGACGGAACGACGGAACGACAGCACGACTGCACGACGGACGGAGCCCCCCGGCCCCTGCCCGGCACCACCCTGACGTACTTCCCCAACGCCAGGTGGGTACCGGACGGGGACCAGGGGGCTCCACCACAACCGGAGCACCGATGACATCCGGACGCGAGGGAGGCGACATGGCGGAAGAGCCCGACTCCGACCGCGCGGCTGCCCGGTCCGGTCACATCCCCGTCTTCCTCGACCGCACCCTCGAACTCTTCCGGCCCGTCGTCGACTCCGCGGCCGCGGAAGGCCGTCGCCCGGTGATCGTGGACGGCACGCTGGGTCTGGGCGGTCACACCTCGCATCTCCTCGCCGAGTTCGACGACCTGAGGGTGGTCGGGGTCGACCGCGACCCCGAGGCCCTCGAGATCGCCACCCGCAGACTCACCGCCTACCGGGACCGGTTCACTCCCGTGCACGCCCGCTTCGACGACTTCGACCTGATCGTGGACAGCCTCCCCGAGGACGCGAGGGACGCGGCCGGCCCGGCGATCGACGGCGTCCTACTGGACTTCGGGGTCTCCTCGATGCAGCTCGACGTGGCCGAGCGCGGTTTCGCGTACTCGGTCGACTCCCCGCTGGACATGAGGATGGACCCCACCACCGGCCCGACCGCCGCCGACATCCTGGCGGACTACCCGCGTGACGACCTCGCCAGGATCTTCCGCGTCTACGGCGAGGAGCGGTTCGCGCGTCAGATCGCCTCCGCGATCGTGCGTCGCCGTGAGACAGATCCGGTCGCCTCCAGCGCCCAGCTCGTCGAGCTGCTCTACGACACCATCCCGCAGGGCGCCCGCCGCACCGGTGGGCATCCGGGCAAACGTGTCTTCCAGGCGCTGCGCATCGAGGTCAACGCCGAGCTCGAGGCCGTGGAGAACGCGGTCCCCGGGTACCTCGACCTGCTGAGGGGTGACGGGCGGGCGGTGTTCATGGCGTACCACTCGCTCGAGGACAAGATCGTCAAGCGGGAACTGACCACCCGGACCGCCTCGCGCACCCCGGCGGGTCTGCCGGTGGAACTGCCCGGACACGGTCCCGAGTTCGAGGCCGTGACCCGCGGTGCGGAGAAGGCCTCACAGTCCGAGATCGATCACAACCCGCGCTCGGCCTCGGTCCGGGTGCGCTGCGTCCGGCGTATCGACGGGAGAACCCCATGACGAGCACGATCGACACGTCGGATCCCGCCGACGACCTCGACACCCGGCGCGGCACCACCACCGAGGGCGCCGAGCCGGTCAGAGGCGTCGGGGCCGTGGGACTGCGCCGGAAGCCGGTCACCCGCTCTGTCCGGGGCCGCCGGACGGTGGTCGTCCCCGCGGAACGGCTGAGTCCCGCCGACCTCGCGGGGAGGATCCCCTTCGTCGTCGTCATGCTCCTCCTCATCGGTACCGGCGTCGGCGGCACGCTCCTGCTGTCCGCGCAGACCACCCAGGACACCTACAACCTCAAGAACGCGCGTGACGCCAACGTCCAGCTCGTCGAACGCATGGAGGCCCTCCAGGCGTCCAACGAGCGAGCCCGGTCGGCGGAGGTCCTGGCCCAGCGCGCCGAGAAGCTCGGGATGGTCGGGGTCGCCAGCGCGCCGATCCTCACCAGGGGTTCGGACGGCGTGATCGAGGTGGTCGGCGAGCCCGAGGCGAAGCTCGGCGCGCCGGTCAAGCCGCTGCAGCCGGCTCCGGTAGCGTCCGAACCGTCGACGTCGCCCGACCGGGGCGGATTCGACGCACCGCCCGCGCAGGCGCCCCAGGACAGGACCCCTCGCGGGGTCGCCCCCGTCCCTTAT
>NZ_JAALEE010000134.1:0-6209 GCF_014145265.1 Dietzia sp. CW19
GGCCCCGAGTGTTCGGGGCCGGGCCGGGGGTGAGAGTGGAGCGACTCTCCTACTTCGCGCGCTCCAGGACCTCGACGACGCGGTAGCGCTTGGTGGCGGACAGCGGGCGGGTCTCCATGATCCGCACGCGGTCGCCGACACCGGCGTCGTTGGTCTCGTCGTGCGCCTTCACACGCTCGGTACGGCGCATGATCTTGCCGTAGAGCGGGTGCTTCACGCGGTCCTCGAGTTCGACGACGATGGTCTTGTCCATCTTGTCGGACACGACGTACCCGATCCGCACCTTGCGGCTGTTGCGCTCGGTGTTCTCGCTGGCCTCAGTCACGGCTGCTTCCTTGTCACTCACTTGGCATCACCCGGCGCCGCCGACAACCCGAGCTCGCGCTCGCGGATGACGGTGTAGATGCGTGCGATGTCGTGACGGACGACGCGCAGGCGACGGTTGTTGGTCAGCTGACCGGTGGCCATCTGGAAGCGCAGGTTGAACAGCTCCTCCTTGGCCTCACGAAGACGCGCGGTGAGCGCATCGGCGTCGAGTTCACGCAACTCGGGGGCGGTGGTTCCACTAGCCATCAGAACTGCTCCTCCCGGGTCACGATACGGGTCTTGCACGGGAGCTTGTGCTGCGCGCGGCGCAGCGCCTCGCGTGCGGTCTCCTCGTTCGGGTACGACATCTCGAAGAGGATGCGACCCGGCTTGACGTTCGCGACCCACCACTCGACGGATCCCTTACCGGAACCCATGCGGACCTCGGCGGGCTTCTTGGTCAAGGGGCGATCGGGGTAGATGTTGATCCACACCTTGCCGCCACGCTTGATGTGGCGGTTGATCGCGATACGCGCGGACTCGATCTGACGGTTGGTGACGTACGCCGGCTCGAGAGCCTGGATGCCGTACTCACCGAACGTCACCTTGGTGCCGCCCTTGGCCCCGCCGCTACGGCCGGGGTGGTGCTGCTTGCGGTGCTTGACGCGCTTGGGGATAAGCACTGTCACGCCTCCCTGGTCTGATTCTGCGGAGCCTGGGCGGGGGCCTCGGCAGCCGGACCGGAACCGGCGCGGCCGGTCTCGGTGCTGGTGGCCGTGGTGCCCTGGGCGCCGGAACGACGCGGCCGGCCTGCGCCACGCTCGCGGCGCGGTCCTCGGTCGGCACCGCCGCGGTTGCTGGACTGGGCGTACTGATCGGACTCGCGACGACCGCCGACCACGTCACCCTTGTAGATCCACACCTTGACGCCGATGCGACCGAAGGTCGTCTTGGCCTCGTAGGTGCCGTAGTCGATCTCGGCACGCAGGGTGTGAAGCGGGACGCGACCCTCGTGGTAGCGCTCCGATCGCGACATCTCGGCACCGCCGAGACGACCCGAGCAGACCACCTTGATGCCCTTGACCTGCGGCTGACGCATCGCGGACTGGATGCCCTTACGCATCGCGCGGCGGAACGCCACGCGGTTGGAGAGCTGCTCCGCGATGCCCTGGGCCACGAGCTGGGCGTCGGCCTCGGTGTTCTTGATCTCGAGGATGTTGAGGTGGACCTGCTTCGCGGTGAGCTTCTCGAGCTCGCCGCGGAGACGGTCGGCCTCGGCGCCACGACGACCGATCACGATGCCCGGCCGGGCGGTGTGGATGTCGACGTTGACGCGGTCGCGGGTACGGGAGATGTCCACGCCCGAGATGCCGGCCCGCTCCATGCCCTTGGACAGGAGCTGACGGATCTTGATGTCCTCGGCGACGTAGTCCGCGTACTGCTTGTCGGCGTACCACTTGGACGTCCAGTCCGAGGTGATGCCGAGACGGAAGCCGTGCGGCTGGATCTTCTGTCCCATTTAGCGGGCACCTCCCTGGTTACGACGACCCCGGCCGGTGGAACCGGCCTTCTCGGGCACGCTGGTCACCTCGACGGTGATGTGGCTCGTGCGCTTACGCACTCGGAACGCACGACCCTGGGCACGCGGACGGAACCGCTTCAGGGTCGGGCCCTCGTCGGCGAACGCAGCCGACACGACCAGGGTCCGGGGATCCAGGTCGAGGTTGTTCTCGGCGTTCGCGATGGCGGACGCGAGGACCTTGCCCACCGGCTCGCTGGCGGCCTGCGGGGCGAACCGCAGGATGTCCAACGCGTCGGAGGCGTCCTTGCCCCGGATCAGGTCGATCACACGACGCGCCTTCATGGGCGTGACGCGGACGAACTTGGCGGTGGCCCGGGCGGAGAGCTGCTGCTCGTCCTGCACCGTGCCTTCGGCGGTCTTGCTGGTATCAGTGCTCATCGGCGCTTACTCTTCCGATCGTCCTTGATGTGCCCCTTGAACGTGCGCGTCGGCGCGAACTCGCCGAGCTTGTGACCCACCATGGAGTCGGACACGAACACGGGCACATGCTTGCGGCCATCATGGACGGCGAACGTGTGGCCGATGAAATCGGGCAGGATCGTCGAGCGACGCGACCAGGTCTTGATGACCTGATGAGTACCCTTGTCGTTCTGCGCGTCCACCTTCGCGAGGAGGTGCTCGTCGACGAACGGACCCTTCTTGAGACTACGAGGCATCCTAGTTTCCCTCCTTAACGCTTCTTACCGGTGCGACGGCGACGGACAATCATCTTGTCGCTCGCCTTGTTGGGCTTGCGGGTCCGGCCCTCGGGCTGGCCCCACGGGCTGACGGGGTGACGTCCACCGGACGTCTTACCCTCGCCACCACCGTGCGGGTGGTCGACGGGGTTCATGACCACACCGCGGACGGTCGGGCGGACGCCCTTCCAGCGCATGCGGCCGGCCTTACCCCAGTTGATGTTCCCCTGCTCGGCGTTGCCGACCTCGCCGATCGTCGCGCGACAGCGGACGTCGACCCGGCGGATCTCGCCGGACGGCATGCGGAGTGAGGCGTACGCGCCCTCCTTGCCGAGCAGCTGGATCCCGGCACCGGCGGCGCGTGCCATCTTGGCACCGCCCCCGGGACGGAGCTCCACGGCGTGCACGACGGTACCTGCGGGGATGTTGCGGAGCGGCAGGTTGTTGCCGACCTTGATATCGGAACCGACACCCGACTCGACCTTCATGCCCTGCTTGAGGTTCCGCGGGGCCAGGATGTACCGCTTCTCGCCGTCCGCGTAGTGCAGGAGGGCGATGTTGGCGGTGCGGTTGGGGTCGTACTCGATGTGGGCGACGGTGGCGTCGACGCCGTCCTTGTCATTACGACGGAAGTCGATGACACGGTACTGGCGCTTGTGGCCACCGCCCTTGTGACGGGTGGTGATCCGACCGTGACCGTTACGGCCACCGGTCTTGTGTAGTGGGCGAAGCAGCGACTTCTCGGGCGTCGAGCGGGTGATCTCGGCGAAGTCCGAGACGCTCGAGCCGCGACGGCCGGGCGTCGTGGGCTTGTACTTGCGGATAGCCATGAGGTTCTCTCGTCCTTAACTCTTCCCGCCGTCAGGCGGTCAGACCCGGGATCTCGATGGGCTTGCTGTCGGCCGCAAGGGTCACGATGGCGCGCTTGGTGCTCTTGCGCTGTCCGAACCCGGTGCGGGTGCGCTTACGCTTGCCCTGACGGTTGGCGGTGTTGACGGACTCCACCGTGACGCCGAAGATCTCCTGGAGGGCGATCTTGATCTGCGTCTTGTTGGCGTCCGGTGCGACCAGGAACGTGTACACGCCCTGCTCGAGCAGGCCATAGGCCTTCTCGGAGACGACGGGGGCGAGGATCACGTCCCGGGGATCGGCGACGGTGCTCACTTGTCGGCCTCCTTCGCGGCGGTGTTATCCGTGCCTGCGGCACGCTTGCTGGCCTGCGAGACGAACGCGTCCAGTGCCTCCACCGTGAACACGACGTCGTCTGCACGCAGCACGTCGTAGGTGTTGAGCTGATCCGGAGCGATGGGATGGACGTGGTCCAGGTTGCCCACCGAGCGCCACGCGGCGACGTCCTCGCGGCCGACGACGAGCAGGAACTTCTTGCGACCGGACAGGCTTCCGAGGAAGTCCCGCACGCCCGCCGTCGACGGGGTCTGACCCTCGACGAGCTCGGTGACCACGTGGATACGATCGCTGGCGGCCCGGTCGGACAGGGCACCGCGGAGGGCGGCGGCCTTCATCTTCTTGGGGGTGCGCTGCGAGTAGTCGCGCGGCTTCGGACCGTGGACCGTGCCACCGCCGGTGTAGGCGGGGGCGCGGGTCGAGCCCTGGCGGGCGCGGCCGGTGCCCTTCTGGCGGAACGGCTTGCGGCCACCGCCACGGACCTCGCCGCGGGTCTTGGTCGAGTGCGTGCCCTGCCGCGCCGCGGCGAGCTGAGCCACGACGACCTGGTGCATCAGCGCCAGGTTGGGCTCGACGCCGAAGATCGCGGCGGGCAGCTCGACCGACCCGTCGGCCGAACCGGCCGGGGTACGGACGTCAAGCTTGAGATTCACGGTGTTCTCCGTCGTGGTCATGCGCGCGCACCGCCCTTCACTGCGGATCGGACCATCACGAGGCCGCCGTTGCGGCCCGGGATGGCGCCCTTGATCAGGAGGACGCCGGCTTCGGCATCGACCTTGTGGACCTTGAGGTTCATGGTGGTCACGCGCTCGTTGCCCATGCGGCCGGCCATCTTCTTGCCCCGGAACACGCGGCCCGGGGTGGATGCGCCACCGATGGAACCGGGCCGGCGGTGCACGGCCTGGGTGCCGTGTGAGGCGCCCTGTCCGTGGAAGCCGTGACGCTTCATGGTGCCGGCGAAGCCCTTGCCCTTGGAGGTTCCGGTGACGTCGACGAAAGCGCCGTCGGAGAACACATCCGCGCCGAGCTCCTGGCCCAGCTCGAAGGCTGCTGCCTGCTCCGCGTTGTCCAGCCGGATCTCCGCCAGGTGGCGACGCGGGGTCACACCCGCCTTGGAGAACTGGCCCGTGACGGGCTTGGTGACCTTACGGGGGTCGATCGCGCCGAACGCGATCTGGACGGCGTTGTAGCCGTCGGTCTGCTCTGTACGGATCCCGGTGACTACACACGGCCCGGCCTTGATGACGGTAACCGGGACGACCCGGTTGTTCTCGTCGAAGACCTGGGTCATGCCGAGCTTCGCGCCCAGGATTCCCTTGATCTCGGTAGTACTCATCTGTTCACTGTCTCCGCTGCACGTTGCTTGCTGACCGCTGCTCGGTCGGAGGTCACTGGATGTTGACGTCGACGCTGGCAGGCAGGTCGATGCGCATGAGCGCGTCCACGGTCTTGGGCGTGGGGTCGAGGATGTCGATCAACCGCTTGTGGGTGCGCATCTCGAAGTGCTCGCGCGAGTCCTTGTACTTGTGCGGCGAGCGGATGACGCAGTACACGTTCTTCTCGGTCGGCAACGGCACCGGGCCGACGACACGAGCTCCCGTACGGGTGACCGTCTCGACGATCTTGCGCGCCGAGGCGTCGATGGCCTCGTGGTCATAGGCCTTCAGCCTGATGCGGATCTTTTGTCCCGCCACTTCGTCCTCATTCTCCCCCCGCCCCTGAAGGCGGCTGTCGTGAGCGCCCTCGCTGCGCGGGGGACACTTCTGTGTTCGCTTGTCATACGTGACACCGTCTGACCGTCTACCACCCGGTCACATGCATCGGTGCTTCGTCGTGGAGGACCGCCGTCGCGCGCTCACGAACGTGACACGACCACGAGCCCTCCAGAGGACGGAGTGCCGCACTCCCGCGGGGCGAGGGTGACGGCGGAACCGATCCGCTGCCGCTGTTGATGTGTCACGACGCGTCCACGCGGTCGGGCGTGTCGCCCTCCCACTTTTCCGGCGGGTGATCGCTCACCCGCCCCGGTCGTGCTCGCCCGACCAACCCGGCGATCGCGGGGCCCGGGGGCCACACGAGTTCGCCGCCTTGTCCGGGCAACTCGACCAGTATGCCGCACGCACCCCACGGGATCAAAATCGCCGGGGCCGACGGGTCGGGGATGCCGCGCCCGCGTGCCGCGACTTCGGTAGCGTCGAGCCATCAGCGCCCATGCGCCTCGTCACCCAGGAGAGCCCCACGTGAACAGCCGACGCGAACCACGCGACCCCGCCGCCTACAAGCGGGATCGTCGCCAAGCCGTCCTGCGCCACCACCCGGACAAGGGCGGTGACCCGGACGAGATGCTCCGCGCGCTCGAGGAGGTCGACCGCAGACACGGGGTCGGCGGGCCCCGCCGCCCGGAACACGCCGCGACCGCCGAGCAGGTCGCCGCGGTGGCCGTGACCGCTCTGGCCGGG
>NZ_JAALEE010000135.1:0-5911 GCF_014145265.1 Dietzia sp. CW19
GGCGTGTTACTGACCCACGCTCCTAGCAGTTCCTGGGCTGAGCCGATTTCCGGGCGGCGCGGTTAGGCTGGCCGTATGCCGCTGCGCCCCCGTTCCGACGCCGCCTCCCCGAGGAAGAGATCGTCCGAGGGCATGGACCTGGGCACCCGGTCACTGGTGCTGGGGGTGGGGTCCCTGGCGCTGTCCTGGGTTCCACTGCTCAACATCATCGCGTTCCTCGCCGCGCTGATGGCCGTCGCCTTCGGGTTGCTCGCGCGGTGGCCCACGGGGTGGCTCACCAACCAGGAGCCGGACCCGCGCCGGGGACTGGTCGGGGTCGTCCTCGGTGGGGTCGCGATCGTCGTCTTCGTCATCACGGCCGTGCGGTACTCCGCGCTGTAGCAGCACCGACAGCGCCGACGGCACCGACCGCGCCGACGGCGCCGGCCTCGGCGATCGCGGTGCGTCCTCAATGCGAGTTGGACACCACCCAGCCGATCGCCGTGCGCATCCGACGGGCGAAGGTCCCGGGATGGGTCGCGCACGCGGCGTGGCCGGCGCTGATCGGGAACACCGCGCTGTGCGGCAACAGATCGGCCATCTCGTCCTGGATCCACCGGGGGAAGGCGATGTCGCGCATGGTCTTGACGACCGCGACGGGCAGTTCCAGCTCGTGGAGCCACGACGTGGAGTTGAACCGGGCCACCTCCGTGATCACCGTCCTGTGGGTCGCGAGGGGCACGGAGGCCAGTTCCCGCATCGCCCAGGTGTAGGCGCTGGGCACCTCGTCGCCGATCTCCCTGGCCACCTCGACGGGTACGGCGTTGAGCACGGGGGCTCCCCGGGTCAGCGATCCCATCGTGATCTTCTCCAGCGCGTTGCGCTGGGCACCGGTACCGGTGGCGGCCAACACCAGTCCGCCGAGGCGGGAGGGGTCGCGACGGGCCGCGAGCTGGGCGACGATGCCGCCCATCGAGTACCCGCCGATCACCGGTTTCTCCAACTCCAGGTGGTCGGAGACGCGCAGCACGTCCTCGCCCAGCGCCCCGAAGTCGAACGGGCCGCCGTGGCCCATCCCGTGGCGGCGCTGGTCGTAGGCGATGAGCCGGTACTCGCCCCGCAGACGCTGGAAGGTCTGATACCAGTTGAGCATCCCGGTGGCGGCCATCCCGTGCAGCAGGACGACCGGCGTGAGGTGCTCCTCGCCGGTGTCGTAGAGCCTGGTGGTGACGTCGTCGGTGAGGGTGACGATCCGACCGGCCGGAAGCAGCGTCATGTCCGGCGCCATCCGCGGAAGGCGCGATGCCGACCTCGGGATCGCGGCCAGCGGGTTCCTGGTCATGAGTGTCCTCCTCGGGTACCTGACCCCGATTGTTCGCCTCTTCGCCGCGCTCTGCACGACCGGACGCGCGGTCACTCCGCGGAGACCAGTCCCCGGTCCACCAGGAAATCCCTCGCGACCAGCGCCGGATCGTCGCCGTCGACGTCGACCCGCATGTTCATCTCGACCATCACCTCGTTGTCGAGGACCTCGACGAGCGGCGCGAGGACCTCCTCGATCTCGGGGTGCGCGTCCAGGAACTCGCCCCGCACCACGGTGGCGAGGTTGTAGACGGGGAAGAAGCGCTGGTCGTCCTCCAGGACAACCAGGTCGAGGCCCTTGACCCGGCCGTCGGTGGTGTAGACCTCGCCGAACCGGCACTCCCGGCCGGTGGCGGTGGCCTGGTAGATGATCCCGGGCTGCATGATCGGCACCGGGACCGTGGCCGCGTCGAAACCGTAGGCCTCGGCCAGCCCGGGCCAGCCGTCACGGCGCACGGAGAACTCGGTCTCCATGCAGGTCACGGCGGAGTCCGGATCGGTCTGGACGAGCCGGGCGTAATCGGAGAACGTGCGCAGCCCGGTCTCCTCCGCGGTGGCCCGGCTCATGGCGAACGAGTAGGTGTTGTCGACGGTCGTCGGGGGCAGCCACCGGATGTCGTGGGCCTCGAGGTCGGCGTCCCGGACGGCCACCCACTGACCCTCGGGGTCGCGGATGGGTTCCGAGTTGCCGAGATAGCTCATCCACGCGGTGCCCGTGTACTCCATCCCGATGTCCACCTGGCCGGTGACCAGGGCCTGCCGGAAACTGTTGGACCCGGCCAGCGAGGACATGTCGGAGACCTCCATCCCGGCGGCGGCCAGGAGGAACTCCACCAGGTAGCTGCTGATCACGCCCTCGGTGAAGTCCTTGCCGCCGACCGTCACGCGCACCCCTTCGAGCGCGGGGACGGTGCCGTCCGGGCCGGGGCCCACGGGCAGGGGCACGGACCCGCCGTCGCTCAGCCCGCACCCGGTCGCCACGAGCACGGTGGCCAGACACGAGGCGAGGAGTCGCTTCACGGTGGTCATCGCAGCCCCCTCGGGTTGAACAGGACCTCGCCCACCCCGCCGAGCCAGTCGACCAGCAGGGCCAGGCACACCGCCAGGACGGAACCCACCACGAGTGTGGTGGTGTCCTGGAGTCGATAGCCGGTGTCGATGAAGATGCCCAGCCCGCCCGCGTCCACCAGGAAGCTCAGCGTGGCGGTGCCGACCGCCAGGACGAGCGTGGTGCGGAGCCCGGCCAGGATGAACGGCACCGCGAGCGGCAACTCGACCGTGCGCAGGACCCGGCTCGTCGTCATGCCCTGTCCCCTCGCGGCGTCGATGAGCGCGGGATCCACGTTCCGGATCCCCACGATCGTGTTGCGCAGCACCGGGAGCAGTGAATAGACGGCCACGGGCAGGACGCCGATCCAGAAGCCGGTCCGGTTGGTGGCCAGGAACAGCAGCACGATCAACCCGATCGCCGGTGCCGCCTGGCCGACGTTGGCGATCCCGATGGCGACGGGCGCGAGGAAACCCATCCGGCGGCGGGTGAGCAGGATCCCCAGCGGCACCCCGACCGCGACCACGATCGCGGCCACGGTGAAGGTGATCTGGACGTGCTCGAGGGTGCGCTGGGTGATGGACGAGGCGTTGAGCGAGGCCCTCTGGGTCTCGTCGAGCTCGGACCCGAAGGCCCACCACAGCACGCCCACCGCGGCCAGCGTGATGAGGACCGGCTGGACCACCAACCGGGCCGAGTCCGCGCGGGACGCGGCGCGGGACGCGGTCGCCGCGGCGCTCACGAGCGCTCCGCGGGGTCCGGGGAACCGGGGACGTTGTGGTGGTGGTGGATGCGCCGGAGCTCTCCCACCAGGTCGTCGATGCCGATCGTCCCCCGGTACGCCCCGGAACGGTCGACCACCACGGTGGTCGCGCTGGCGGTCGAGAGCAGCCCGTCGAGCGCCTCCTGGAGCGTGGAGTCGACCGTCACGGTGCCGGCCACCGGCTGGCCACCCGAACGCAGGTCGGGCATCCGGGCCACCAGGTCCCCGCGCACCCAGCGCAGGGGGCGCCCGGAGTCGTCCAGGACCACCGCCCACTCGTCGTCCGTCCCGCGTACGCGGGAGGCGAAGTCGGCCGGGTCCTCCGACTCCCTCGCCGTCGTCGCCTCTCCGAGGACCACGTCCCCCACCCGCCGGAGGGTCAGTGTCTTCAACGCCGCGTCGTCGCCGATGAAGCCGGCCACGGTCTCGTCGGCCGGGTTGGCGAGAATCGCCTCGGGGGAGTCGAACTGCAGGACCGACGAGCCGGGCCCGAGCACCGCGATCCGGTCGCCGAGCCTGACGGCCTCGTTGAAGTCGTGGGTGACGAAGACGATGGTCTTGTGCAGCTCCTCCTGCAGGCGGATGAGCTCGTCCTGGAGGGAGGCGCGGGTGATGGGGTCCACGGCGCCGAACGGCTCGTCCATGAGCAGCACCGGCGGGTCCGCGGCCAGGGCGCGCGCCACCCCGACCCGCTGCTGCTGGCCACCGGAGAGCTGGGCGGGGTAGCGGTCGCGGTAGTCGGCCGGGTCGAGGCCCACCAGCTCCAGCATCTGGTCCACGCGGTCCGCCACGCGCGACTTCCTCCACTTGAGGAGCCGGGGCACGGTCCCGACGTTCTGGGCGACCGTCAGGTGCGGGAACAGGCCGGACGCCTGGATGGCGTAGCCGATGTGGCGCCGCAGGGTGTCGGCGTCGAGGGTCCGGTTGTCCTGGCCGTCGATCGTGATGGTCCCCGAGGTGGGTTCGATCAGCCGGTTGATCATCCGCATCGTCGTGGTCTTGCCGCAGCCGGAGGGACCCACGAACACGGTGGTGCGTCCGGCGGGCAACTCGAGAGAGACGTGGTCGACGGCCGGTCGGTCCTGGCCGGGGTAGACCTTGGTGACGTCGTCCAGGGTGATGGGCACCCCGGACACGGCGCCGGCGTCGTGCGCGGTGGGTGTGGTCACTGGTTCCCCCTGATGGTGAGGCGTCCGAGGAGGACGAGGAGCGCGTCGAGGACGAGCGCGAGGACGACGATGAGGACGGTCGCCGTGAGCGCCATCGGCAGCGCGGTGGGCGTCCCCACCCGGGAGAGCCCGGCGAAGATCAGGTTCCCCAAGCCCGGGCCCTTGGCGTAGGCGGCGATCGCGAGGATGCCCATGGACATCTGGGTGGACACGCGGATCCCGGCGAGGATCGACGGCCACGCCAGCGGGATCTCCACCCGGCCCAGGACCCCGATCCGGCTCATCCCGACCCCGCGCGCGGCGTCCACGGTGGCCGCGGGGACGGCGTCGAGTCCGACGATGGTGTTGCGCAGGATCGGCAGCACCGCGTAGATCACCAGTGCGGTCATGGTGGGCAGCACGCCCAGCCCCAGGATCGGGATGAGGAGTCCCAGCAACGCGAACGAGGGCACGGTCAGCGCGGTGGCGGCCAGGCCGGTGGCCACGGCGGAGCCGGCCCTGCTGCGGTACACCGCCACGCCGACGGCCACCGACAGCAGCGTGGCCAGCAGGACCGCCTGCACGGTCGCGCTGACGTGCTGCCAGGAGTCGGTGGCGAGCTGGAGCCGGCGGGTGGAGATGAAGTCCACGAGGTCGTTCAACGTATCTCGGCTCCGTCCGTGCGGTTCGGTCTGCTCACGCTATCCGGATGGGCACGTGTAGAGGGGTGGGAACGAGTATGTCGCGGTGTGATCCGGCGTGCGACCGGTGGCCGTGATGCACCATGGGGCCATGACTGCGAGGCCCGACCGCCCCCTGGACCCTGACCTGATCGAGCACCTCGACGAGCTGCTCGCCGCCACCGGCAGGATCGCCCGCCGCCACTTCCACGGCGAGCTCGAGGCGCTGGTCGCCGGCGACAAGGGCGGGGGGCGGGGGTACGACCCGGTGACCGAGGCCGATCGCGACATCGAGGCGTTGTTGCGGGCCGGGATCTCGTCGATGGCGCCGGGGGACCGGGTGGTGGGGGAGGAGAACGGCGAGTCCGGGCCCCCGGACGCCCCCCGCACCTGGTATCTCGACCCGATCGACGGCACCAAGGCCTTCCTCACGGGGATGGCGGGGTGGGGCACGCTCGTCGGGGTGGTGGAGGACGGCCGGGCGGTCGCCGGGTGGATGGACCAACCGGTGTTGGGGGAGACCTTCGCCGCGGTCCACGGACGCGCCACCGTACGTCGCCGATCGGACGGGCCGGAGGCATTCGATCTGCACGTGTCGGGGTGCGACGAGCTGTCCGAGGCGATCATGTACACCACCCACCCGTCGATGTTCGGGGACGGTGAGCTGCGCCGACGCTACGACGACCTCGCCACCCGGGTGCGCCTGCAGCGCTTCGGCGGGGACTGCTACGCCTATTGCATGCTCGCCGCGGGCCGGGTGGACCTGGTGGTCGAGTCCGACCTGAAGTCCTACGACATCGTGGCCCTCATCCCGATCATCGAGGCGGCCGGCGGCGTGATCACCGGACCGGACGGTCGGCAACCGCTGGACGGCGGCACGGTCGTGGCCGCCGCGACACCGGCCCTGGCGGAGCAGGCGTGGGCGGTGCTC
>NZ_JAALEE010000136.1:0-1507 GCF_014145265.1 Dietzia sp. CW19
GGGTCGAAGGGCGCCGGGTCGGCGGCGCCCCCGCGGTGGGGGCGGGTGCCGATCCGGGTGCGGAGGGCCACCACGATCACGGCCGCGGCGATCACGCCGGCGGTCACCAGCGCGATGGTCAGGCCGTCGTAGCCGGCGTTCGAGAACGCCCGGATGCTCGCCACGGCCATCACCCATCCCAGGGAGACGGGGATGAGCACCTTCCAGCCGAAGCCCATGAACTGGTCGTAGCGCAGCCTGGGCAGGGTGGCGCGCAGCCAGATGAACAGGAACATGAAGCCCCACACCTTGATCACGAACCACAGCAGCGCCCACCACCCGGAGTCCGCGCCGTCGATCAGGGAGAACGGCAGCGGTGCCTGCCAGCCGCCGAGGAACAGGGTGGCCGCCAGGGCCGAGACCGTCGTCATGTTGACGTACTCGGCCAGCATGAACATGGCGAACCGCAGCGACGAGTATTCGGTGTGGAACCCCCCGACCAGCTCGCCCTCGGCCTCGGGGAGGTCGAAGGGCGCGCGGTTGGTCTCGCCGACCATGGAGATCACGTAGACGAGGAACGAGGGCGCCAGGAGGAACACGAACCAGACCTCGGACTGGGCGGCGACGATCCCCGAGGTCGACATGGTTCCGGCGAACAGGAACACGCCGACGAAGGACAGTGCCATCGCGATCTCGTAACTGATCACCTGCGCCGTGGACCGCAGCCCACCGAGCAGGGGATAGGTGGAGCCGGAGGACCAACCGGCCAGTACGATGCCGTACACGCCGATCGAGGTGACGGCCAGGATGTAGAGCACGCCCACGTTCAGGTCGGTGAGTTGCAGCGGCGTCCGGTGTCCGAAGATCGAGACCTCGGGTCCGAAGGGGATCACCGCGAACGCCATGAACGCCGGGATCACCGCGATGACCGGGGCCAACAGGAAGACGGGCTTGTCGACCCCCGCGGGGATCAGTCCCTCCTTGAGGGCGATCTTGACGCCGTCGGCGAGGCTCTGCAACATGCCCAGCGGGCCGACCCGGTTGGGTCCCACGCGCATCTGCATCCAGGCGATGACCTTGCGCTCGAGGTAGATCGCGGCGAGCACCGTCACCACGAGGAACACGAAGACCGCGAGAACCTTGAGCAGGACCAGCCACCACGGGTCGATGCCGAAGGCGGACAGGTCCGCATATCCCTGCGAGGTCACGAGGCCCCCTCCCCGGCGCCGATCCGGACGACGTCCCCCGCGGCCGCGGCGAGCGTGGCGTTGACGGTCGACCCGGGTGAGTTCTGCGGCAGCCACACCACGCGATCGGGCATCGCGGTGACCACGCAGGGCAGGGTGATCGATCCGCTCTCCGTGGAGACGGTCAACGGATCGCCGTCCGCGACGCCGGCCTCGAGGGCGGTGGCCGCGGAGAGCCTGGCCACGGGGGTCCGGGCCGTCCCGGCCAGGTGCGGTTCACCGTCCTGCATCCGCCCCGAGTCCAGCAGCAGCCGCCAGGTGGCCAGGACGGCCTGCCCGGC
>NZ_JAALEE010000137.1:0-10340 GCF_014145265.1 Dietzia sp. CW19
GCCTCGCTGAGGTCGGCACCGGCGCAGAAGGTCCCGCCGGCGTGACCGAGGACCACCACGCGGGCACCGTCGTCCGCGGCCGCCCGGTCGAGCGCCGCGTGGAGCTGCTCGACCAGGGCGCTCGAGATGGCGTTGCGGTTGTGCTGCGAGTCGAGGGTCACGCGGGCGGCGCCCCCGGAGACCTCGTAGCGCACCAGCACCGGAACACCGACGGTCTGATCGTCCGCCGCGGCCACCTCAGTAGCTCCTCGGCAGCCCGAGCGAGTGCTGGGCCACGTAGTTGAGGATCATCTCCCGGCTGACCGGGGCGATGCGGGGCAGGCGCGATGCGGCGAGCATGCCGGCGAGACCGTACTCCACCGACAGGCCGTTGCCGCCGAGGGTCTGGATGGCCTGGTCGACGGTGCGGGCGGAGACCTCTCCGGAGGCGTACTTGGCCATGTTGGCGGCCTCGCCGGCGAGGTCGTCCAGGCCGGCGTCGACGAGCGCCGCGGCCTTGCGCATCATCAGCCGGGCCAGCTCCAGCTCGATCTTGCACTGGGCGAGGGGGTGGGCGATCCCCTGGTGGGCGCCGATCGGGGTCTTCCACACGGTGCGCTCGTTCGCGTACTTCGTCGCCTTGTCCATCGCGTAGCGGGCGGAACCGATCGCCATCCCGGAGGCCATGATGCGCTCGGGGTTGAGGCCCGCGAAGAGCATGAGCAGCGCGGTGTCGCCGTCACCGATGAGCGCGTCCGCGGGCAGGCGCACGTCGTCGAAGTACAGCTGGAACTGCCGCTCGGGCGTACGCACCTCGGTGGGGATGTGGGTGCGCTCGAGTCCGGGCGCGTCGGTGGGCACCATGAACAGGGCCGGCTGGAGCTTGCCGCTCGCGGCGCCCTCGAGTCGGGCCACCACGAGGATCGCGTCGGCCTGGTCGACTCCCGAGATGTAGGTCTTCTGCCCGCTGAGCAGGAAGTCCGAGCCGCCCCGGCGTGCGGTGGTGGTGATGGCGTGGGAGTTGGACCCGGCGTCCGGCTCGGTGATGGCGAACGAGGTGATGATCTCGCCCGAGGCCAGGCCTGGCAGCCAGCGCTTCTTCTGCTCCTCGGTCCCGAAGCGGGAGATGATCGTGCCGTTGATGGCGGGCGAGACCACCATCATGAGCAGCCCGGCGCCCGCGGCGGAGAGCTCCTCCTCGACCATCGCGAGCTCGGTCATGCCGGCCCCGCCGCCGCCGTACTCCTCGGGCAGGTTCACCCCCAGCAGTCCGAGCCTGCCCGCCTCGGTCCACAGCTCGTCGGTGGTCTCGCCGGCGTCGGACTTCTCGCGCATGTACTCCATGCCGTATCGCGAGCCCAGGTCGAAGGCGACCTTGCGGAGTTGCTTCTGCTCCTCGGTGTCGACGACGGGGTTGGGGATCTGAGAGATGTCGGTCATCGTGGTCACTCCTGGGGGGTGGTGGTGTCGGTGCTGGAAGGATCGGTGCTGTCGGCGTCGGTGCTGTCGGGTTCCGCGACGACGGCGAGGATGGTGCCGGTCTCGACCTGGGTGCCGACCTCGACGGGCAGCTCGGTGACGATGCCGTCCACGGCGGCGGAGATGGTGTGTTCCATCTTCATGGCCTCCATCCACAGCAGCGGCTGGCCGGCGGTGACGGTGTCCCCGACGGAGACGGCCACCCGGATGACCGCACCCGGCATGGGGGCGAGCAGCGAACCCGCGGCGACCTCCGCGCCGGGATCGGAGTACCGGGGCGGTTCGATGAGCGGGACCGGTCCGAGTGGCGAGTCCACCTCCACGACGGTGTCGGAGCCCACCACCTCGTACCGGGCCACGGAGAAGGTGTGGCGCACTCCCCTGACCTCGAGGTCCACCGCGTCGGGGCGGACCTGTCCGACGCGGACGACCTCGGCGAGATCGCCGTCCGCGTGGGCGCCGGAGCGGTCGCGGATGTACGCCACCTCTAACTCGTCCTCCCCGAACCGGTAGGTACGCCTCTGGAGCGTGCGGCCGACGTTGCGGAAGCCCGCCTGCGCCAGCGCCACCGGCCCGGCGGCGTGGTCGGCGGTCCCGGACACGATCGCGGCGGCCAGCGCGGAGATCACCACGGCCTCGTCGTCGGCGAGCGGGGCGGCGACCGCCTGCGCACCGTGATCGTCGAGGAACGCGGTCGACAGGTTGCCGGCGATGAACTCCGGGTGGCGCAGGACCCGGACCAGCTGGGCGCGGTTGGTCGTCAGGCCGTGGATCTTCGCCCGCGTCAGCGCGCCGGCGAGCGAGGCGCAGGCCTCGGAACGGGTACGGCCGTAGGAGATGACCTTGGCCAGCATCGGGTCGTAGTGCACGCCGATCACCGCGCCGTCCGCCCCGGGTTCGACACCGCTGTCCACCCGGATGCCCGGGCGGTGCGGGCCCTCGAAGGTCGAGCAGACGCCGGGGACGTCGAGCGCCCACAGGGTTCCGGAACCCGGCGTGTAGTCGCTCGCCGGGTCCTCGGCGTAGAGGCGGGCCTCGAACGACCAGCCGTGGGCGGCCGGGGGTGTGGTGGACGGCAGGGGAAGACCCGCCGCCACGTCCAGCTGGAGCGCCACCAGGTCCAGTCCGGTCGTGGCCTCGGTGACCGGGTGCTCGACCTGGAGACGGGTGTTCATCTCGAGGAAGAAGAACTCGCCGTCGTCGGTGGCCAGGAACTCGACCGTGCCGGCGCCGGTGTACCCGATCGCGGACGCGGCGTCGCGGGCCGCCGAGTACAACTTCTCCCGCATCCCCGGGGTCCCCTCGACCAGCGGGCTCGGGGCCTCCTCGATCACCTTCTGGTGGCGGCGTTGGATGGAGCACTCGCGCTCGCCCACCGCCCAGACGGTGCCGTGCGAATCCGCCATGATCTGGACCTCGATGTGACGGCCACGCTCGAGGTACCGCTCACAGAACACGGCGTCGTCGCCGAAGGCGGACCTGGCCTCACGCCGGGCGCCCGCGATCTCGTCGTGCAACGAGTCGAGGGTGCGGATCACGCGCATACCGCGTCCGCCACCACCGGCGGAGGCCTTGACCAGCACCGGGAGCATGTCCTCGGTGACGTCGGCGGGCTCGAGGTCGGCGAGCATGGGCACTCCGGCCTCGCCCATCATCTTCTTGGCCTCGATCTTGGAGCCCATGGCCTCGATGGCGGCCACCGGCGGGCCGACCCAGGTGAGCCCCGCGTCGATCACCTCGCGGGCGAACCCGGCGTTCTCGGACAGGAACCCGTACCCGGGGTGGATCGCGTCGGCTCCGGCGGCCCTGGCCGCGGCGATGACCAGGTCACCTCGCAGGTAGGTCTCCCCGGGGGTGTTGCCGGGGAGACGGACCGCGGCGTCGGCCTCGCGGGTGTGCGGGGCGCCCGAGTCGGCGTCCGAGTAGACCGCCACCGTGGTCATGCCCAGGGCGCGGGCGGTGCGGTGGACACGGCGGGCGATCTCCCCGCGATTGGCGACCAGGACCGAGGTGATCGGGGCTGGGGTGGGTGAATTCTGCATGGGTGTGTTCCTCACATCCGGAAGACGCCGAAGCGGTCGGTTCCGGCGACTTCTCCGGAGTGGATCGCGGACAGGCTGAGACCCAGCACGGTCCGGGTGTCGCGGGGGTCGATGATGCCGTCGTCGTAGAGCATCCCGGACAGGAATGCCGGCAACGACTCCTTCTCGATCTGGTCGGCGATCATGGTCTTGAGACCGTCGATCGTCTCCTGGGTCATCTCCTCGCCCCGGGCGGACGAGGCGGCGGCGGCCACGGACGTGACCACGTCGGCGAGCTGCTGACCGCCCATGACGGCGGACTTGGCGCTCGGCCACGTGTAGAGGAACCGGGGGTCGAAGGCGCGGCCGCACATGCCGTAGTGGCCCGCGCCGTACGACGCGGCGGTGATGAGCGACAGGTGCGGGACCTCGGAATTGGAGACCGCGTTGATCATCATCGAGCCGTGCTTGATGATGCCGCCGCGCTCGTACTCCGAGCCCACCATGTATCCGGTGGTGTTGTGCATGAACACCAACGGGGTGTCGTAGCGGTTGGCCAGCTCGATGAACTGCGTGGCCTTCTGCGCCTCCGCACTGAACAGCACGCCGCGCGCGTTGGCGATGATGCCCACCGGGTAGCCGTGGATCTCGGCCCACCCGGTGACCAGGCTCGCCCCGTAGAGCGGTTTGAACTCGTCGAAGTCGGACCCGTCCACGATGCGTGCGATGATCTCGCGCGGGTCGAAGGGGATCTTGAGGTCCTCCGGGACGATGCCGAGGAGATCCTCGGCGCCGTAGAGCGGCTCGATGACCTCGGCGCGCGGGGCCCGACCGGACTTCGACCAGTTGAGCCGGCGGATGATGCCGCGCGTGATGCGTGCGGCATCGGCCTCGTCGAGGGCGTAGTGGTCGGCGAGGCCGGAGACGCGGGCGTGCATGTCCGCACCGCCGAGGGTCTCCTCGTCGGCGATCTCGCCGGTGGCGGCCTTGACCAGCGGGGGTCCGGCGAGGAACACCTTCGAGCGCTCCTCGATCATGACCACGTGGTCACTCATCCCCGGGACGTACGCTCCGCCGGCGGTGGAGTTGCCGTAGACCACGGCGATGGTGGGGATGCCGGCCTTGGACAGGCGCGTGAGGTCGCGGAACAGCGCGCCTCCGGGGATGAACACCTCCTTCTGCGTGGGCAGGTCGGCGCCACCGGACTCGACGAGGCTGATCACCGGGAGCCGGTTCTTCATGGCCACGTCGTTGAGGCGGAGGATCTTGCGCAGCGTCCACGGGTTGGACGTGCCGCCCTTGACCGTGGGGTCGTTCGCGATGACCAGGCACTCCACGCCCTCGACCACGCCGATCCCGGCCACCACGGAGGCGCCGGTCTGGAAGTCCGAGCCCCACGCGGCGAGAGCGCACAGCTCGAGGAAGGGCGACTCGCGGTCGAGGACCATGTCGATCCGCTCCCGGGCGGTGAACTTGCCGCGCTCGCGGTGGCGGACGACCTTGCGCTCGCCGCCGCCGGCGAGCGCGGGTTCGAGATCGGCGGTGAGCTGGGTGAGTTTGTCCTCCATCGCGGCCTTGGCGGCACCGAACTCGGCGCTGGTGGTGTCGAGCGTGGAACGCAGGATGGTCATGCGGTGTACCCCAAACGTCGTCCGGCGAGGGTGGTGAGGATCTCGGTGGTGCCTCCGCCGATGCCCAGGAGGCGGACATCGCGGTACTGGCGGCTCACCTCGGACTCGGCCATGTAGCCGAGACCTCCGAAGAGCTGGAGTGCTTCGTTGGCGACCCACTCCGCGCACTCCACGGCGGTGTTCTTGGCAAAGCAGACCTCGGCGATCGCGTCGTGCCCCGCCGCGGCCAGGTCCACGCACCGGTGGGTGTAGGTGCGGGCGACGTCGATACGGCGGGCCATCTCGGTGACGGTGTTCTGCACGGCCTGCCGGGAGAGCAGGGGGCGGCCGAAGGTCTCACGCTCCCGCACCCAGTCCAGGGTGAGGTCGAGGCATCGCTGGGCGTGGGAGTACCCCTGGGCGGCCAGCGCCGCGCGTTCGCCCACGAAGCCGATGGCGATCTGGGCGAACCCGTCGTGCTCGGCGCCGACGAGGTTCTCCACCGGCACCCGGCAGTCGGTGAACGTCAACTCGGCGGTGTCCGAGGCACGCCAGCCCAGCTTCTCCAGCGGGGCGGAGCGGTGGAAACCGGGGGTGTCGGTGGGGATGACGAGCAGGCTGACGCCCGCCGCTCCCTTCAGGTCGTCACCGCCGGTGCGCACGGCGGTCACCACGAAGTCGGCGCGGGTACCGGAGGTGATGTACGTCTTGGCGCCGTTGACGACGTAGTGGTCGCCGTCCCGGCGGGCGGTGGTGGTGAGGCGTCCGACGTCGGAACCGCCGCCGGGCTCGGTGATGGCCAGGGAGCCGATCAACTCGCCGGCGAGCGTGGGCCTGACCCAGCGCTCGATCTGGTCGGGTCGGCCGGACTGGGCCAGGTGGGGGGTGGCGATCCCGCAGGTGAACAGCGAGGCGAACACGCCGCCGGCGACGCCGGCCTCGTGGAGTGCCTCGCAGACGATCAGGGAGTCACGCATGTCGCCACCCCCGCCCCCGACCTCCTCGGGGAACGAGACACCGAGCAGGCCCAGCCGGCCGGCCTTCGCGTGCAGCTCGCGGGGCAACGCGCCCGCGGCCTCCCACTCGTCCTGGTGGGGCAGGATCTCGCGCTCGGCGAAACGGGTCGTGGTCTCGCGCAGGGCGAGACTCTCCTCGGAATACCAGGGATCCCCCGGTACGTACGGCGGGATGGTCACGCGTTCTCCTCTGCGGGTGCCGGCTCGGCGGGTGCCGTGGCGGCGGGTACGGGGGCGGTGATGTCGTCGGGCACGTCGATGAGGCGGGAGCGGAGCCACTCGGCGAGTCCCTTGGCCTGGGGGTCCCAGCGGTAGCCGTGGGCGACGCCCTTGCCGAGCAGTCCGTCGATGACGAAGTTCACGGCATTGATCCGGGGAAGTTCGTATCTCTCGACCGGGAGGTCGGCGGTCTCCGGGAGCAGGCGACGCAGCTCGTCGACGGTGAGGGTCTCGCGCATCCAGCGGTAGGCCGCCGCGTCTCCGGCCCACAGACCGATGTTGGCGGTCCCGCCTTTGTCTCCCGAGCGGGCGCCGAGCACGTCCCCCAGGGGCCTGCGCGTGGTGGACGCCGTCGACCGGGAGGACGGGGACAGCGATGCACCCTCGGCGTCGAGGCCGTCGGAGGCGTGACCGTCGCCCATCTCCTCCGTGTGTTCCGGAGGCGCGATGTCCACCCGGGTTCCGTCGGGGAGCACCGCGACGTGCGGCACCTTCTCCTGGTCGAGGTAGGCGGGGACGTACACGCCGTACGGGCCGCCGCGACCGGGGGGCGCGCTCGGCGTGGCACCCGGGTAGCTCGCCAGGATCATGGCCACCGCGGCGTCGGAGAACGCCCGGCCCACCACGTCGGAGTCCGGGTCCCAGGCGACGACGGTCAGCAGTGCGGTCGCCGCGGCCTGGGTGTCGGCGTCCGCGTGGTCCGTGCGGCTGAGGCGGAAGTCGATCTCCGCCGGACGGGTGACGAGGCCGGCCAGGATCTGGCGCTCGACCAGTGCGGCCTTGTCCTCGATGTCCAGCCCGGTGAGCAGGAACGTGACCTCGTTGCGGAAGCCACCGAGGCACGTCACCGACACCTTGGTGGTGGTGGGGGCGGTCTCGCCGCGCACACCGGAGATGCGGACGCGGTCGGGGCCCTCCTGCTCGAGGCGAGCGGTGTCCAGGCGGGTGACGACGTCGGGCCCGCCGTAGCGCGCCCCGGTGACCTCGTAGAGGAGTTGGGAGGTGACGGTGCCGACCGTCACCGCTCCCCCGGTCCCGGCGTGCTTGGTGATGACGGAGGTGCCGTCGGAGGCGATCTCGGCGATGGGGAAACCGGGGGTGACGGGGTCGGCGATCTCACCGCGGTTGAAGAAGGCGTAGTTGCCGCCCGTGGCCTGGGTCCCGCACTCGATGACGTGCCCCGCGACGGTGGCGCCGGCGAGGGCGTCGAGGTCCGTCCGGGTCCACCCGAAGTGGCTGATCGCCGGACCGACGATGACCGAGGCGTCGGTGACGCGACCGGTGACGACGATGTCGGCACCGGCGTCCAGACAGCGGGCGATCCCGAAGCCCCCGAGGTAGGCGTTGGCGGTGACCGGGAAGCCGGCGTCGGCCGGGATGTCGAGTTCCGAGACCCGGTCGATCAGGTCGTCGCCCTCGACGTGCGCGACCCGCGGGGACAGCCCCAGCCGCGATCCGAGCTCGACGACCGCGCCGGCCAGGCCGGCGGGGTTGAGACCGCCCGCGTTCGCGACGATCCTGACGTTCTTCTCCAGCGCCAGCCCGAGACAGTCCTCGAGCTGCCGCAGGAAGGTCTTGGCGTACCCGAGCTCCGCGTTCTTCATCCGGTCGCGGCCCAGGATGAGCATGGTGAGTTCGGCGAGGTAGTCGCCGGTGAGGACGTCGAGTTCGCCCCCCTCGAGCATCTCGCGCATCGCGGAGATGCGGTCACCGTAGAAGCCGGACATGTTTCCCACGCGCAGCGGCGCGGCGAGGTTCCTCACGGTCATGCCCGCGCCCCCTCCTCGCGGCCGCCGCCGGGCAGGCCCGCGAAGGCCTGGGCGATCCGCAGCCACTCCTCCGCGTCCTCGCCGACCGCCTCGAGGGCGGTGTCGGCGCGGTGGACGCGCTGGGTGACCAGCAGGCAGAAGTCGAGCACCGGTCCGGTGACTCGCTGCTCGGCGTCGGCCGGGCCGAACTCGAGGACGGTGCCGTCGGGCAGGGTGAGCGCGAGGTGGACCTCCGAGGACGGGGCCTCGAGTCCGTTCATCAGATACGCGAAGCCGCGGGTCTTGAACCCCAGACGGGCCACGTGGGGCAGCGCCGCGATGAAGGCCGGGTCGGAGTCGAGCGGGATCCCGACGGCGTCGGCGACGTCGATGCCGTGTGCCCAGGTCTCCATGATCCGGGCGGTCGTCATGGACTTCGGCCGCATCGGCGGTCCGAACCACGGGACCTGGTCGCCCGGATCGGCGGCCTTGAGCGCGTCCGCGAGTTCTCCCCGGGCCAGGCGCCACCGGGCGAGCACCTCGTCGCGGCCGGTGGCGGCGATCTCGGCGGCACCGGCGTCCACGAAACCGGTCGGATCGGCCATGGCCGTCTCCACCACACCCTGGAAGGCGTCCGGATCGGTGATGGCGGTGACCGAGACCTCGTCGGTCCAGGCCAGGTGCGCGATCTGCATGCCCACGTCCCAGCCCACGGCCGGGGTGTCCAGATGCCAGACGTCGGGACCGGCGGTCTCGACGAGGTCGTCTAGTCGGGCGCTGAGCGCGGCCAGGACCGCGTGCGGGTCCTCCGTCGCCGAGGGCCGGATGTTCGTCTGCATGGCATCAGACTCCCACCGCGCCTCGAATAAAGCAAGCATGCTTGCTTGCTTTTTTGGCACGGCGTTCTCCCGGTGCGGACCGGGAGGATCACCTCACCCGCCGTCGCGCGGGGTCACACCGGGCACCCCAGGGTGTAGTTCCACTCGGTGCCGTTCCGGGGGGCGTCTACCTTCACCGTCATCGATGTCGACACACCGGGGGGCACGTCGATCCATACGTGCCAGTCTCCGTTGGTTCCCACGTAGCCCGGGGTGGTCCACAGCACGGTTCCGTCATAGGCCACCTCGACGAAGTCGGGCACGTAATAGGTCTCCAACCGCAGCAGTACCCGGCCGCCGCCGCTGCGGCCGATCTCATGCCTGTTGGTGAAGATGCCCTGCCGCCCGGAATTGGTGAAGGTGTTGCACGGCGTGACCGGAGCCAGGACCACCTGGGTCGCCGCGAGGACCCGATCCCACCCCACTTCACCGCGCGACGCCCTCTCCGCGAGGGTCATGATGTCCTGCGAACCCCCGGGGATCCCCTGCACCACCCGGAACACATCGAGGATCTCTCCACTGCGGATGTTCGCGATCAGTTCGTTGAGATTGGCCAGGGACCCGTTGTCCAGCGCTCCCCGGGCACCCGGGTTCATCCCCTCGATGATGGCCTCCAACTCCTGCACACTCCCGGCGGCGTCCCCGAGCTCGCTGCCGAGTTCGGCACTGGAGGGGGACCCTGTCTGGGTGGTGGCGACCGGCGCCCCGACCGCGACCACAGCCGCGGCCATCAGCGAGGTGGCGGCGACGACCGGGACTCTGGCGATGATCGAACGTGTCATGCGGACTCCTCGTAAGACGACCGCACGGGACGTGCGCCCGGCGGGCCCGGACGATGGACGGTCTCCACCGACGCTAGGCAGCCGAGGCGCAGGGGTCTGTCCTACGTTCGCTCCATGTCCGCCGGTCCGGGCCTCGCGACGAGCCTCACGGTCCGAACTCGAGGAGTTCGCCGGGGATCGACAGACGGACGGAGGCCAGGTCGGCCCCGAGCCCGCTGTCGAGCGGCACACCACGCGGGGGGCGCGCCACGAGGTTGACGGCGCGGAGGTTGGGCAGCAGGTAACGGCGGGTCTCCATGCCCTCCAGCGCGGGCAGGAGTTCGCGGAAGCGGTCGATCGTGAGCTCTCCGGCCAGCCACGCGAACGCGGAGTCGTCCCAGGTCCAGACCGCGATGTTCACCCCTCGGCCGACCACGCCTCGACGCACGCTCGCGACGGAACCCAGCACGGACGTCACCGGCTCACCACCGGGCACGGACCCCCGCGACCACGGGGTGGGCAGCTCGCCGGGCCCGATGTCCGCGGTCTCCACCGGGACGGGCACCGCGACGCCTTCACCGCCCGGGAGGACGACGGTGTGTCCGGCGTCCGCCTGCGCCAGCGGGCGG
>NZ_JAALEE010000138.1:0-14082 GCF_014145265.1 Dietzia sp. CW19
CCCTCGCGGCCCCCGCCGCGGCCCAGGCCGCGATCCAGGTCTCCGGGGGCACCCCCGTGCTGGTCAACGGCGTTGCCGGGTGCACCCTCACCGCGGCGGGTTACGACGCCGCCGGCACGCCCGTCGCCTTCACCGCCGCCCACTGCAGCGATCGGATCAACGCCCCGGTCATCCTCCGGGGCGACCCGGGAGCCGGTGTCATCGGCACCGTCGCGACGCGCAACGAGATCCTCGACTACTCGGTGATCCGCCTCAACCCGGGCGTCGTTGTGCCCGTGCGCCAACCCGGGGTCACCGGACGCGGTCCCGCCCCGGAATTCGGCGACGTGGTCTGCAAGGACGGGATGTCCACCGGGCATACCTGCGGCATCACGTGGCAGCGCGACGGCAACGAGTTCTGGAGCCATGCGTGTGCTGGCTACGGGGACTCCGGCGGGCCCGTGACCCGCGACGGCCGCCTCGTGGGGTTGCTGTCCGGCGGACACATGCCGCCGGCCGCGGGATCGGTCGGAAGCATCGGCGCTCTCCTGCCGTCCTGCCTCCACCCCGTGCAGTCACCCGTGTTCCTCCCGGCGCTGGCGTACTCGTTCGACGCGATCGTGGCCGACGCCACCGACCGGAACTGGCCCGGACGCGGCTTCCGGATGGCCTGACCGGCGGCCGGACCGGCCGCCCGAAACCGGTGTGGATCACCGGCCCGCCTGGTACGACTGGGGTCACCCCGGACGAGAGGTGACCCAATGACCCACACCGACACCCCTGTTCCCCCCGAGCGACGCGACCGGGCGAGTCGCGGAATGTTCATGATCCTCGCGCTGGTCGTCGTGGTGGTCGTCGTCGGCGTCCTGGTGTTCTTGTTCACGGGTAACGCCGAGGAGTCCGCGCAGCCCGCTGCGGAGGACCCCCAGACGGCGCTCGCCGACGCCATCACGGCGGAGGTGGAGGACGCGGGCGTCGAGTTCGAACCGGGACTCGTCGCCGTGGACTTCCCGATCCGGCAGGGGGCCACCCCGTCCTCCGCCGTGGAGAGTGCGCAGGACGATTCGATCGCCGTGCTCCGGGCCGTTCAGGGGTCCGACTGGTCGGGGACGGTGGAGATCACCGCGTTCACCGCGCCCGGGAACCAGCCGGAGGAACAGAACGGTCAGGAGATGGTGCGGATGGTGTACCTACCCGAGACGGTCGATCGGCTCGACCCCGACGGGATCGGTCGCGAGGACGTGTGGGCCGAGGCGGACGAGCAGTTCGTGGATCCGGCTCTGACCGGGTAGCACGTAGTTCGACGCCCCTCATCGCCTCCACAGCTCTTCGGTCTCGGCCGCACCCGCCTCCGACCGGATGCGCTGCCAGTTGCGGCCACCCCGGGCGAACGTGGCCCGCACGGCGGCGGGGACGATCGACCGGTCTGTCGGCTCCGATCGCCACCGGCAGTCCCGGACGTGGACCAGGTCCACCTCGTGCGCCTCGTCCGAGTCGTCGTAGCGCCACGGCCCCCCGAGACGCCCGAGCCAGTAGTTGCCGTCGACGTCCCGGGTCCACACATATGCACCGTCGGGCACCCGGGCGAACCGTTCGAGGCGGCGGGCCAGCCTGTCGTCGTGCTGCGCCGCGGCGGCGTCGACCGCCTCGGCGAGCGATGAGGGTGGCGGCCCCGCCAGGCGGCCGCCCATGCCGCAGAGCCCGACGCGCAGGCCCCGCTCGACACCCACCCCGTCCGCCACGGCGTCGTCCCTCGACCGCATCGGGGCCCTGAACAGGGGAACGTCGTCAGCCGCCATCGGAACTGCTCCTCTCGGGGCACCTGCTCGGGTGGGACGGGTGCGGGACGGGCGAGCCCCGCGAACGAGGAACGCCTCCGCGGATCAATGATCCACGGAGGCGTCCGTCGTTCTCAACCGCGCATACGGCCGCGGCTCACTTCAGTTCGGCGCTCGACAAGTCGAGGATGCGCCGCGCGATCACCAGCTGCTGGATCTGCTGGGTGCCCTCGAAGATGTCGAGGATCTTGGAGTCGCGCGACCACTTCTCCAGGAAGCTGCGCTCGGAGTAGCCGTAGCTGCCGGCCAGCTCGACCGCGCCCAGGGTGACGGCGGAGCCGGTGCGCCCGGCCTTGGCCTTGCACATCGACGCCTCCTTGGTGTTGGGCATCTTGTTGTCGGCCATCCACGCGGCGCGGAGCGTGAGCAGGTACGCGGACTCCCAGTCCGCCTCGAGCTCGAGGTACTTGGCCACCGCGGCCGGCTGGCTGGTGGCGGGCCGGTCGTAGTCGATCTCGAGTCCGGCCTCCTCGAGCAGGGTGCGGATCTCCTCCAGCGCGGCGCGGGCGACACCGACGGCCATGCCGGCCACCAGCGGCCGGGTGTTGTCGAAGGTCTGCATGGCGCCGGCGAAGCCCTTGTCCACGCGGACCTCCGGGTCGCCCAGGAGGTTCTCCTTGGGGATCCGGCAGTTGTCGAAGGTGATCTGCGCGGTATCCGAGGCGCGGATGCCGAGCTTGTGCTCGAGCCGGTCCACGGAGACACCGGGGTGCTCGCGGGGGACCACGAACGATTTGATGGCCGCGCGGCCCTTGGTCTTGTCCAGCGTCGCCCAGACCACGATGTGGTCGGCGCGGGCGCCGGAGGTCACGTAGATCTTGGTGCCGTTGATCACGTACTCGTCGCCCTCGAGGCGGGCGGTGGTCGACACGGCGGCCGAGTCGGACCCGAACTCGGGCTCGGTGATGGCCATGGAGGCCCACACCCGCCCGAACTTCTCCATCTGCTCCTCGCTGGCCACTGCGGCGATCGCGGAGTTGCCCAGACCCTGGCGGGGGATCGAGAGGGTGAGGCCCACGTCGCCCCAGCACGTCTCGATGATGTTGAGCAGCGACTTCATGTTGCCGCCGTTGGAGACGCCTTCGCGACGCGGTGCGCCGCCCGAGCCCATGGTGGCACCGGAGGCGGCCTGACCGGCGTCCTCCATGGCCTCCATCATGGCCTTGAGCGTGTCGAGCTCGACGGGGTACTCGTGCTCCGCGAGGTCGTACTTGCGGGAGACGGGACGGAAGATCTGCGTGGCGACCTGGCGGGCCTGGTTGGCGCCCGCCTCGAGCCGCTTGGGGAGTTCGAGATTGATCATCGTCAGTGGTCCTTCGTGCTGGTGGGGCGGGAGGCGAGGTGGGCGGTGCTCACAGGACCACCACGCCCTCGGCCACACCCACGGCGCGCAGGTCGCGGTACCAGCGCTCGACGGGGTGCTCCTTGGTGAAGCCGTGTCCACCGAGCAGCTGGACGCCGTCGAGGCCGATCCTCATTCCCTTGTCCGCGGCGATCTTGCGGGCGAGGGCCGCTTCGCGTGCGAAGGGCAGACCCTGTTCGGCGCGCGACGCGCCGCGCCAGGTCACCAGGCGCATGCCGTCGAGCTCGGTGGCCATGTCGGCGACGGCGAAGGCGACCGCCTGGCGGTGCGCGACGGGTTCGCCGAAGGCCTGGCGCTCCTTGACGTACGGGGTCACGTAGTCGAGGACCGCGTGCGAGGTGCCCACCGCGAGCGAGGCCCAGCCCAGTCGCGACAGACGGATCACGTCGGCATAGGTCCCGGCCCGCTCCTCCGGGGAGGCGTCGGGGCCACCGAGGACCGCGTCGGCCGGGAGGGAGACGTCGGTGAGGACGATCCGCCCCAGACCCGCGGCGCGCAGGCCCATGGACGGGTCCGCCTCCACCACGAGTCCGTCGGTGTCGGACTCGACCACGAAGAGGGTCGGGAACCCGTCGAGAGAGGCGGCGACGACGAAGAGCTCGGCGCTCCCGGCGGTGGGCACCATCGACTTGACGCCGTTGAGCGTGAACCCACCCGGCCCGCGGGTGGCGGTGGTCTTGAGCTCGAACGGATCGAAGAGCGGACGGGGCTCGGCCACCACGACGGCGGCCGCCGGGACCTGCTCGGAGGCGAAGGCCGGCAGATAGGACTTCTGCTGGGCGTCCGACCCGAACTGGGTCAGGGTGGTCGCGACGCCGGAGGGCGCCAGGATCGGCAGGGCCAGACCCATGTCGCCGTAGGCCAACGCCTCGGCGACCAGCGAGTTGGTCACCACGCCGCGCTCGGAGGCGATGCCCTCGAACTCCTCGGGCACGTTGAGCATGGTGGCGCCGATCTCGGCGGACCGGGTCAGCAGCGACGCGGGGGCCTCGGCGGCGTGGTCCGCGTCGTGAGCGGCCGGTCGGACGACCTCGGCGGCGAAGTCCCGGACTGTCTCGACGATCATCTGCTGGTCGTCGTCCAGGGTGAGGTCGAACAGGTCGGGCCTCGCCTCGGAGTCGGCGTCGGGCAGACGCTTGGGCGCGCCGGATCCGGAGACCTTCTTGAACGACTTGGTGGCGGCGCCGAGGGTCTTGAAGCCGGTCTTGGTGGCCTCGTAGGTGACCCGGTCGACCTTCTGGCGCAGATTGAAGCGCTCGGCGAACTCCGACCCGGTGATCGTCGTGAGCGCGCGCATCGCGGCTCCGATCGCGTCGATCCTCGTGGGGTTCTTACCCGGGGTGGAGGCCTCCGCGCGTCCGGTCGTGGACGGGGACGTGGGGTTCTTGCTCATCATCACCAGCTGTTCTCGTGACGGACGGTGGACGGTGCTGTCGGGGACATCTTACTTCGGAGTAAGTTCCGAACGCCAGACTTTGCCCTCAAGTCGTCCCAGCCCCTGGTGAGAGCCTCGGGCTCAGCCCCGGAGGAGCGCCACGGCCTGCTCGACGGCCCCCGGACGGCCCGCCACGAACCAGTCGTAGCCGTTCACCTCGACGGTCGCGCAGAGCCCACCCGCGCCCTCGACCAGGGCCCGTCCGGGGAGCCAGTCCCACTCCGGGCACGAGTGCTGACACCACACCGAGTGGACGCCGCAGGCGACCGACGCCAGGTCGACGGAGCCCGATCCGAGCATCCGGATCGTCGCCGCACCTCGGCTGACCCGGTGGAAGGGGTCGGCGAGGTCGGGGTCGGCGAAGAACGGCGGGTGGAGATAGGTGGCCAGACTGCCGGCGGCGAGGTCGCCGGGGGTGAGTCGGGTCACGGGGACGCCGTTCCGACGGGTGGGTACGTCCGAACCCCCGACGAAGGTGTCCCCGGTGACGGGCCGGTGGACGGCCCCGAGCATGTAGTCGTCCGGCCCGGTGACGGCCACGGCCGAACACCAGTAGTCCGAGCCGCTGACGAAGTTGTAGGTCCCGTCGACCGGGTCGACGACCCACCTGCGTTCGTGACGACCGGGGACCAGGGTGCCCTCCTCGCCGAGGACCCCGTCGTCAGGGCGGTGGCGGGACAGGAGGGCGGTGATCTGGCGCTCGGCGGCCCGGTCGGCCTCGGTGACCACGTCGGAGACCGAGGTCTTGTGGCGGACGTCCAGGCCGTCCTCGCGCAGACGTCGAGCCAGGGACCCGGCGTCGACGACGAGTCTGGCGGCCAGGTCCGCGTCGGTCATCGGCGCGACGGCCTCGTCGGACGGAGGGCGCAGGTGGCGGGTCTCAGGGGACATCGGTTTCCTCCGCTGGGCCGCAGTGGCCCGCTGACCTCGGGCGGTAGCGGGTCCGTCGCCCGCGACGCTACCCCCGTGAGTCGACGACGGGGTGTGCGCCGGACCGCGGGAGGGTGGCGGGTGGGGAAACGCGGGGCGGACGCCCGGCCGCGTAGAGTTGGATCCCGTGCACCCCGACGTTTCCGCCGACATCGCAGCCCTCGACGCCACCATGACCACGGTCGAGAAGGTCCTCGACATCGAGGAGCTCGCCCGCCGTGTCGATGAGCTGGAGCAGATGGCCGCCGACCCCGACCTGTGGAACGACCAGGACCGGGCGCAGAAGGTCACCAGCGAGCTCTCCTACATCCAGGCCGACCTGCGCAGGTGTCGCGAGCTGCGCCAACGCATCGAGGACCTCCCGCTGATGTACGAGCTGGCGGAGGAGGAGGGGGACGGAGCCGTCGAGGACGCGGACGCCGAGCGCCTCCAGCTGCGTGAGGACGTCGAGGCCATCGAGGTCAAGACGATGCTCAGCGGCGAGTACGACCAGCGTGAGGCCGTGGTCAACATCCGTGCCGGTGCCGGCGGTGTCGACGCCGCGGACTTCGCCGAGATGCTCATGCGCATGTATGTGCGGTGGGCGGAGAAGGCCGGCCACAAGGTCGAGGTGTACGACACCTCGTACGCGGAGGAGGCGGGCATCAAGTCGGCGACCTTCGTCGTCCATGACCCGTACATGTACGGCACACTCTCCGTCGAGCAGGGGACCCACCGACTCGTCCGCATCAGCCCGTTCGACAACCAGGGCAGGCGGCAGACCTCGTTCGCCGAGGTCGAGGTGCTGCCGGTGGTGGAGACGACCGACTCGATCGAGGTCAACGAGAACGAGGTGCGCGTCGACGTCTACCGCTCGTCCGGCCCCGGCGGGCAGTCCGTCAACACGACCGACTCGGCGGTCCGCCTCACCCACGTCCCCACCGGGATCGTGGTGACGTGTCAGAACGAGAAGTCGCAGTTGCAGAACAAGGTCGCGGCCATGAAGGTCCTGCAGGCCAAGCTGCTCGCACGCAAGCAACAGGAGGAGCGGGCCGCCATGGACGCGCTCGGTTCGGGCGGCAACGCCTCCTGGGGTAACCAGATGCGGTCGTACGTCCTGCACCCGTACCAGATGGTCAAGGACCTGCGGACGGAGTTCGAGGTCAACAATCCGTCGGCGGTCCTGGACGGCGACCTGGACGGGTTCATCGAGGCGGGCATCCGGTGGCGGATGCGGGAGGGGGCCGACGCCGAGTGAGGTTCCAGACTGACTTCAATCCCATCCTGAACTGGCTCAGCAACAACGGCCTCGAGGTCGTCCTCCTCGTGCTGGGCGCCGCCCTGATGACGCGGGTGATCGCCAAGATCGCGCGGATGTGGACCGGTCGGATCGACGCCAAACACACCGACGAGGATTTCTGGTCGGAGGAGTCCAAGCACCTCCACTCGCTGATCCAGGTGATCTCGTACGTCGCCGTGGGCGTGCTGTACATCCTGTTCGGAATCCAGATCCTCCTGCGCTTCGGCGTCAACCTGGTCGCACTCGTCGCCCCGGCCACCGTGCTCGGTGCGGCGCTGGGCTTCGGTGCCCAGAAGATCGTCCAGGACTTCCTGGCCGGGTTCTTCGTCCTGGCCGAGCGTCAATACGGCTACGGCGACATCGTGGAGCTCACCACTGCGACGGGCGTCACCGCGGGAACCGTCGAGGACGTCACCCTGCGCATCACCCGCCTGCGGACCCTCGACGGCGAGGCGGTGATCGTCCCCAACGGCCAGATCGTCACCGCGATCAACCAGTCGCAGGACTGGGCGCGTGCGATCATCGACGTCCCGGTGCCCAACAACGCCGACATGGACAAGGCCAACGAGGTGCTCGCACAGGTCTGTCGCGAGATCACCGACGACGACCGGGTGGGCCAGTACGTCCTGGACGAACCCACCGTGATGGGTGTGCAGTCGATCCGGCTGGAGCAGACCGTGATCCGGTTGCTGGCCCGGACCAAGCCCGGCATGCAGTGGGAGGTGGGCCGACGGATGCGCGCGGTCATCCTGCGCCGGTTCCGCGCGGAGGGGATCGTTCTGGAGCCCGAGGCCCTGGCCGCGATCCGGGCGGGCATGCTCCGACCGCAGACCGGAGAGGGGAGCGCGTGATGGCCGAGCGCCGAGACGACGACACGACAGCCGAAGACCACACGCCCGACGACCACACACCTGAGGGCACGACCTCCGACGCGGTCTCGTCCGGCGAGCTCGGCCCGGAGGCCGAGGACAGCGCGCGGACCGAGGCGGCGACCACGCGTGAGCCCCTGATCAGCGGCGATCCGCTGGGTCTCGGGGGGACCACCGATCCCGATGCGCCGTCCCGTCGGCCGCGACCGAAGATCGTGTCCCTGCTCGGGGAGTTCTTCAGGATGTCGCGGACCACCGCGATCCTGCTGGTGGCGTTCGTCCTGTTCGCGATGCTCTATTCGCTGGTCAAGGACCAGCCGGTCGCCAGTTTCGGTACCCCACCGCCCCAGACGGACACCGCCGAGACCGAACCGCCCGCGCCGGCCGAGGGGACGACACCCGTCGAGGAGTCGCCGACCCCGGGGACCACGGTCGACCAGACGACGGTTCCGACCGCCACTCCGCAGACGTCACCGCCGGTCACCGGAACGACGCCGCCGCCGGGACGCCAGACCCCGACGTCCCCCACGGGAGCGACCGGGCAGCAGGCGCCGCCGCAGCAGTCACCGCAGGAGCAGTCGCCGCAGGAGCAGGCGCAACAGGGAGAGGATTCCGGCGACGCCGGGGCCGGTGGGAATCCCGTGACCACGAGCTGACACCGGCGGGTCCTTTGCCTGCCGTGTGGCTGGAGTAGCGCTACGCTACTCGAGTGATCAGTGCTTCCCATGTGACCAAGTCGTACGCGTCCTCGACGCGTCCGGCTCTGTCCGACGTGACCGTCGAGATCGCCGAGGGCGAGTTCGCCTTCCTCATCGGCGCCTCCGGGTCGGGAAAGTCGACCTTCCTGCGCCTGTTGCTCCGCGAGGACCGGCCCGACTCCGGGACCCTGGTCGTCGCCGGCCACGACCTCACCAGGATGAAGGCCTCGTCCGTGCCGTCGCTGCGTCGCTCGCTCGGCTGCGTCTTCCAGGATTTCCGTCTGTTGCCGGGTAAGACCGTGGCCGAGAACGTGGCGTTCGCGCTGCAGGTGATCGGTAAGTCCCGCCGGACGATCGACAAGGTCGTCCCCGAGACGCTCGAGATGGTGGGTCTGGGTCGTGAGGCAGGTCGCCGACCGCACGAGCTCTCCGGCGGCGAACAACAGCGGGTGGCGATCGCGAGGGCGTTCGTCAACCGACCGAGGCTGTTGCTCGCCGACGAGCCGACCGGCAACCTCGACCCCGAGACCAGCGAGGACATCATGCTGCTGCTCGACCGGATCAACCGGACCGGGACCACGGTCCTCATGGCCACGCACGACCGACACATCGTCGACCGCTCGCGACGCCGCGTGGTGGAGTTGGTCGACGGAAGGGTCGTCCGCGACGACTCCCGCGGCACCTACGGGGTGGGGCGCTGATGGCCGCGCGGTTCATCGCGTCCGAGGTCGCACAGGGCCTGCGCCGCAACCTGTCGATGACGCTGGCCATGATCATCACCACCGCCGTCGCGTTGGCGATGCTCGGCGCCGGGGTGCTGGTGGTCATGACTGCCTCGGCCAGCCAGGTCAAGTACGACTACCTCAACGAGTTCCGTGTCTACGTGGACCGGGCCATCTCCCTCGAGGACCCCGACTGCACCTCGGCGTGCGGTGAGATCCGGGACGAGTTGGAGGCCACGGCCGGCGTGGCCTCGGTGGAGTACAAGAACCCGCAGGAGACGTACGAGGAGTTCGTCGAGCTCTTCGCCTCCACCGACCCCGTCCTGGTGGAGTCGACCTCCCCGGACGCCCTGGGGTCGCGATTCACGCTCACCCTCGACGACCCCACCCGTGCGGAGTCCGTGGCCGAGGACCTGGAGGGTGTCGCGGGGATCGAGGTCGTGCAGGGGCAGGGGGAGCTGGTCGAGCGCGTCTTCTCCGTCCTGGACGGCATCCGGAACGCCGCGTTCGCCGTCGCGGTGGTCCAGCTCCTGGCCACCGTCCTGCTCATCGCCAACATGACGCAGATCGCGGCCTTCACCCGCCGGACCGCGCTGGGGATCATGCGACTGGTGGGCGCGAGCCGCTGGTACACCGAGCTGCCGTTCGTGGTGGAAGCCGTGCTGGCGTCGGTGGTCGGTTCGCTGCTCGCGGTCGGCGGGCTGCTGGGGGCCAAGGTCGTCTTCCTCGACAGGGTGCTGGCCGAGGCGTACCGGGCGAACCTGGTGGAACGGATCACCACCGTCGACATCCTGCTGCTGGCCCCGGTCCTCGTGGTGGCGGGCGCGGTGGTGTCCGCGCTCACGGCATGGGCCACGCTGCGGATCACGGTTCGGCGGTGATCCCGTACTGATCTAGAGTGGGGGATCTGCCCGACGGACGGACGAGGAGGTGAACCGGCGTGGCCAAGAAGAACAAGAAGAAGGGCGCGTCGACCCTCGGCCGTGACGGCAGCGTGGTCGCGAGCAACCGCAAGGCCCGGCACGAGTACTCCATCCTCGACACCCACGAGGCGGGGATCGCGCTGTTGGGTACGGAGATCAAGAGCATGCGCGAGGGCCAGGCGTCGTTGGTCGACGCGTTCGCGACGATCGACGACGGCGAGGTGTGGCTCCGCGGGCTCCACATCCCCGAGTACTCCCACGGGAACTGGACCAACCACGCGCCCAAGCGCGCCCGCAAACTGTTGCTGCACCGTCGCGAGATCGATTCGCTCGTCGGCAAGGTGCGGGACGGCAACGCCACGCTGGTCCCGCTGTCCCTCTACTTCGTGAACGGGCGGGTCAAGGTCGAACTGGCCGTCGCCCGGGGTAAGCAGGCCCACGACAAACGGCACGACATCGCCAAGCGGACCGCCGAGCGCGAAGCCGTTCGCGAACTCGGCAGGAGGATCAAGGGCATGCACGCATGATGCCGGTCGCGCTGGCGTCGACCTCGGCGGTGGCGTACGGCATCAGCGACTACCTCGGCGGGGTCGCGTCCCGGCGTGCCCGTGCACTGAGGGTCGTCAGCGTGTCGTACCCGCTGTCGATCGTGCTGGTCGGGGCGGCGGCGGTGGTGTCCGGGGGGTCACCGACCCTGGTCGGGTTGGCCTGGGGGCTGACTTCGGGCCTCCTGTCAGGTCTCGCGGTGTGGTCGTTCTACGTCGCGCTCTCGCGCGGGCCGATGAGCGTGATCTCGCCGATTACGGCGGTTCTGGCCGCGTCGGTGCCGCTCGCGTTCGGGTTGGTGGCGGGGGAGCGGCCCGGGGCGGCAGCCCTGGTCGGGATGTCGGTGGCGCTCGTCGCCACGGTCCTCGTCTCACTGGAGAGCGACGAGGGTTCGTCGATCGGACACGGTCGCCTCACCTGGCCGTTGATGGCGCTCACGGTGATCTCGGGGCTGGCGTTCGCGGGCTTCTTCGTCCTGCTGGCACAGGTCCCGGCGGGTGAGGGGCTGTGGCCGGTCGCGGCGTCGCGGGTCGGCGCCACCGGGGTCGTCCTGACGGCGGCGTTCGCCGCCCGCGAGTCGTTCAGGTTCTCCCGGCGCCTCATCGCCATCGGCCTGGTGATCGCCGTGTTCGACGCGGTCGCCAACGGAGCCTTCTACTTCGCCTCCCAGGCGGGCATGCTCTCGCTGGTGAGCGTGATCGCCGCGCTCTACCCCGCCTTCACGGTGGCGCTGGCCATCACGCACGGAGGGGAGCGCCTTCGCGCGGTCCAGATCGCGGGGCTCGCACTGGCGGGGGTGGCGATCGCACTGCTCGCGCTGGGCTGAGGTGGAGACGGAGCTCACCCTGGCGGTGGGGCCCCGGTCGGGGTAGGGTCAGTGGTCCGTCGATGAGAGTCGGCGGACCTGACGGGGCTGATGTGGTTTCGACTACGTGAGTTGACGCAGGGGAAGCGTGCCGGTGCAGGCCAGAGACCACCGTAAGCGTCGTGGCAACCAATTACGCGCCGATACCAATCAGCGCGACTACGCCCTCGCTGCCTGACAGCGAGCCCGTAGTCTGTCGGCCCGGGGTCGCCCTCGCCCCGGTCACCGGCATCATCTAGAGGGATCACCGGCTCACCCGGTCACGGGGTGGGTCGGGACATCCAACAGTGACTGGGATCGTCATCGCCGACATGTCCGCATGAGGGCGAGATCCGAGTAGAGGCCAACGCGGACTGCGCACGGAGAAGCCCTGCCGATGCTGCGGAGGACCCGGGTTCAATTCCCGGCAGCTCCACCATCGGGCCGAGCCCCCGGTCGATCACCGACCGGGGGCTCGGTGCATTTCGGCCTCGCCACCTGCCCTCACCTGAAAGAGGACTCAGGCGGTTTCGGTACCCTCTCGGTAGTCGCCAGTCGCTCGGAAAGGGCCGACGGTTTCCCAGGAGAGAAAGGCCCACCCACACGTGAACGCCAAGTCCGCAGGTAACAAGAGCACGAAGGTCCTGAAGACCAAGAAGAACAACGGGATGCTGATCACGGTTGCGGCCCTGATCGCCGTCGCCGTCCTGGTCCTCGGCGGCGTCGTGTGGATGGCCCAGCGGGGAGGCGAGGCCAACCCGATCACGTTCGGTGAGACGGCCGACGAGCTGATCGAGATCTCGGACACGGGTGTGATCGCGGTGGGGGAGGAGACCGCCCCGACCGTCCAGATCTGGGAGGACTTCATGTGCCCGGCGTGTGCCTCCTTCGAGGGGCAGAACGGTGAGCGGATCGCCTCCGCCGTGGAGGCCGGTGACCTGCGCGTGGAGTTCCACACCCTCAACTTCCTCAACCGCCAGTCGGCGTCGGGCGAGTACTCCACGCGGGCCATCGCCGCCGTCCAGTGCGTCGCGGCCAAGGATTCGCTGCCGGCCTTCTTCGACGTCAAGAACGCCTTCTTCGCCCAGCAGCCCGCCGAGGGCGGTGGCGACCGTTCCGCGAGGGAGTTGGCCGCCACCGCCGAGGCGGCCGGCGCGAACGCGGACTCGGTGGAGTGCATCGGCAACGTGGAGACCAACGGCGGGATGGAGAAGGCCTCGGACACCGCCGACAACTCGCAGGACAGTATCCGAGAGGTCACCGACCGCGTCTCCACCCCCACGGTCGCCTACGAGGGTGAGGTCGTGGAGATCGCCGATCCGGCCTGGCTGGACAACATCCTCGCCTGACCCCGGTCCGCACCGATCGGTACCGGCCCCGCCCGTCCAGGGCGGGGCCGGAGGCGATTTGGAGCGCCGAACCGGGATGGTGTAACTTTGGTCGAGCCGGTCGCCGAGAGGGGAACGGCGGAACAACCGATACGGGGCTATGGCGCAGCTGGTAGCGCACCACACTGGCAGTGTGGGGGTCAGGGGTTCGAGTCCCCTTAGCTCCACCCGAACGAACGATCCGGCAACGGATGGTTCATGCGAGCAAGAGCCCGGCCACTGGCCGGGCTCTTTTCATCTCTATCCCTGCTGCGCGGCCCACTCGGCGACCCGGCGTGCGCTCTCGGACTCCGACAGGTCCTCCACGCGGGACATGATCGACCATCGGACGCCGTACGGGTCCCGGATCGAGGCGTACCTGTCGCCGGAGACGAACTCGCTCACGGGTTCACGGATCGTGGCCCCGGCCTGTGCGGCCCGGTCGACCACCTCGTCGACGTCCGCGCAGTACATCCCGATCGAATAGCAGGCCACCTCCCCGGTGGGCGGGGGCACGAGCCCGAACCGGGGACTGGGCTCGCCGAGTTGCAGCCGGCCGTTGCCGAAGTCGAGTTCGGCGTGCACGACGATCCCGCCCATCTCCGTCACGTCGACCACCCGGGCGCCGAACACCGAGGAATAGAATTCGACCGCGTCCCCCGCTCTCTCGACGGCGAGGAACGGCGTGAGGCTGGTCGACCCGTGGGGGACGCCGTCGGTGGTGTGTTCTCCGGTGACCCCGGCCCGGGGCGTGGTGTTCTCTGTCATGCGATGAACCTACGAGGACATGCACGGGAGTGGCTTGAAGATTCGCGACGCCGTCGCGTCCGACACGCGGGGAGGGGACGATGGCCGACCTCCCTGATCGACGCGGGGTCCTCTATCCGGACCGGCTGCCCACCTTCCACCGCGAGGACGCGCCGTCGGAACTGCGTGACCGGATCCGTTGGTTCTGGATCCCGCGCTGGCGTCTCGCGCCGGGGGAGACCTCCCGGCAGGAGCTGCTCCCTTTTCCGGCGTCCAATCTCGTCGTCGACCCCGGAGGGGTCAGTCTCTCCGGACCGACGACCGGCGTCTCCCACCGGGACCTCATCGGCAGCGGATGGGCGGTAGGCGCCCTGCTCCGCCCGGCCGGATTGGCCTCGTTGGCGGCCGAGCCCCGGCGGCTCCGCGACGCGGAGACGCCCCTCGACGCCCCCGGGTTGCATCGTGCCGTCATGGCGGCGATGGGAGAGGTGGACGAGGTCGTCGGCCGGTCGTGCCCTGCTGATCAGCGCGGGGCCGACCAG
>NZ_JAALEE010000139.1:0-6286 GCF_014145265.1 Dietzia sp. CW19
CCGGATCCGGGAGCGACACCGCCGCCGGGGGCCCCGGGATCGGCGGCGTGGATGTGGAGGCGGTGGACCCGAGCGGGACCGAGGTGCCGGCCCGGGACCCCTCCGCGGGCCAGGGTCCTGAGCATCTCGACGAGGTGGGGTGGGAACGCGCCCCGGGTGTGGTGTGGGGCCCGCTTCCGGTCGACGACCTCGAGGGCCATGATCACCAGGGCGTGGGCCGCCCGCCTCGCCGGGACCGGTACCGCGTGCTCGGGGTCCGGCACGGGCACCGGGACCGCCACCGGATCCGCGACCGGTGGGCTCATCCGGTCGTGCCGTCGGGCAGCGGAGACGGGTTCCGTGGAGGGGAGTGGTCTGACCCTGCACTCGTCGAACGAGGCGTCCCGACAGGGCGTGGATCGTCCCGTCGACGGCGGTGACACGGGTGTCGGGGCCATGCGTTCTCCTGCTCCCTCCGGCGAGGACCGGGCCGGTCTCGCGTTCTTCTATGTCGTTTGACGCACGGGGACGGGCGGTCGGTTCCGGCTCCGCTCCTGCACCGTCGACGGGCGTTGCCTAGGCTGTCCCCATGCGAGGACTGATTGTCGACTACTTCGGGGTGCTGGACGGCACGGATGAGGACCGCGAGAGCTGGCGGGAGATCCTTCTCGGTGCGCGTGCCAACGACGTGCGCCTGGCGGTCCTCAGCAACGAGCCCGAGGGGCCGGGCGCCGATCGGGTGCGTGAGGACGCCCGCGCCTACGGCATCGATCACGTGGTGCTCAGCGGCCGGACCGGCGTCGAGAAGCCCGATCCCGAGGCGTTCCTCGAGGCGGCGCGACGGCTCGAGCTGGAGCCCCGGGAGTGCGTCATGGTCGACGACGCCATCGAGAACGTCCTGGGCGCCGTCCAGACCGGCATGATCGGCGTGTTCTACCAGGTGTTCGACCGTGCGGCCGTGGAGATCCGGGGACTGCTCGGGCTGGACGAGGCGGTCTGACCCGTGGCGACCAGGCTGGCGACGGCGGACGCGGATCTGCTCATCGGGGACGCCACCCGATCGCGGAGTCGGCACTCGTGTTCCCTCGCGCTCGTCTCCCGGGACGATCCGTGGGACATCGACCGCGTCATGGAGTTCGTCGACGCCAGACTCGCCGACGCCCCCAGGTTCCGCCAGCGCATCCGGTACGTCCCGTTCGGGCTCGCGCGGGCGGTCTGGGTCGACGATCCGGACTTCGACCTGAGCTTCCACGTCCGCAGGTCCGCACTGCCGGCGCCCGGGGGCGTGCGCCAGCTCGCCGATCTGGTGGCCAGGCTGGTCGACCGCCCGCTCGAGCCCGGCCGACCGCTGTGGGAGCTCTACCTCATCGAGGGACTCGCCGACGGGCGGCTGGCTGTTCTCACCAAGACCCATCACGTCCTCCTGGGCGGCCCCAACGCCGTGGACCTCGCTCAGGTGCTCATGACCGACGAGAGGGCGTCCGCGGACGTGGACGAGGTGGCCACCTGGACCCCCGTGCCCTCGCCGGGCGACGGCGTGCTCGTCCTGGACGCGCTCATCACCATCGCCACGGACCCGTTGGAGTTGGTCCGGCGCTCGGCACGACTGGTCAACGCGGTGGAGAGGGCGAGCCGTGGTCTGGTCGGGGCCGCGAGTCTGACGGTCCTGCGACCGCCCGGGGGGCTGGCGGAGATGTTCCGGACCTCCCGCCCGCGCGGCAGCCGCGTGGGACTGGCCTCGTTCCCGCTGGACCAGGCGCGGACGATCGCCAGGGAGCACGGGTGCAAGGTCAACGACGTGGTCCTGGCCGTCCTGTGCGGGGCGCTGCGCTCGTGGATCCTGTCCTGCGGCCACCCGCTCTCGACGGCCGACACGCTCCGGGCGATCGTGCCGATGGCGGTCTCCTCGGAGACCGGACCGGTCGAGGGGTCGGAGGTCTCGGCCGAGGCGACCTCCGCCGAGATCGCCTCGGCCCTCATCGGCATGCCGGTGGGGGAGCCCAACCCCCGGATGCGGCTCGCGCAGATCTCGAGGGAGACGGCCACACAGCGCCACCCGAGGCAGGCCGTCGGCGCCAAGTCGCTGGCCCGCCTCTCCGGATTCGCCCCGCCCACCCTGCACGCGCTGGGCTCCCGGGCGGCGATCATGTTGCCGTCGGACAGTTACGACCTGGTCGTCACCAACGCACCGGGACCGCAGCACAAGATGTTCTGGGGCGACGGCGAGCTCGCCGAGGTCTACCCCGTCCCCGCGCTGCTCGACGGTCAGGCGTTGGCCGTGTCGATGAGCAGCTACTCGGGGATCGTCTACTGCGGATTCACGGCGGATCGCCAGGCGGTTCCGGACGTGGAGGAGATCGGTGAGCTCATCTCGTCGGCACTCGACGAGCTCACCGGGACCGCCCGCTGACCGGTACCCGCCGACCGGTACCGACCGCCGACCGGCCCCGCCCACCCGAGGAAGGCACCACCATGCGCCTGTTCATCCCTGCCACGCTCGCGATGCTGGAGACCCTGCTCGACGGCGGGGAGATGCCCGTACGCAGCGCGACCGCGTTCGCCGCGACCCCCGCGCTCGTCGAGTCGTATGCCCAGGGGGACACCGAGGAGATCGAGCACGTCGCGTTCCTCGAGGCCGCCCGCGCCTCGCTCCGGTTGCTCGGCGGTGAGATCGACTCCGGCGCGGTGCACGAGGCGCACCCGTACCGCCGCGTGGTGGTGAGTGTGGATGTCCCCGACGCCGACGCCCGGCCCCGGCCCGACCTGGACACCGCGGTCGTCCGCCTGACGAGGGGGACCGTGGCGATGGACGAGGTCGCGGCCGTCCACGTGGACCTCGCGGGCGCGGCCGGCCCCGTCGAGGCCGCGGTCGCGGCCGTGGATCGCGCCGACCTGGGGGACGAGGACGCCGAACTCACCGTGGGGGACGCTCTCGACCTCGATCTCGCCTGGTACGACGCGGCGGAGCTGCCGTTCCTGCTCAATCTGCTCTGAGAACCCCGGAGGGCCGTCCCGGTTACCGGGATCACGCCCGTGCGGTGTCCGCCAGGCGCTAACCTTCGCTACCGTAGGTTCTCATCTCCGGCACCGTCGGCCCGGTCCTCGGGTCGCGCGGTTCCCTGCCCCAAGGAGGCACCAGTGACCGAGTCGACCAGTGGACTCAACCGTGTACTGCGGGCAGCGGCCGCGAGGGTTCCCGAACCGCGGGCCGCGCATCGCTTCCTCAACCGCCTCACCCACCCGCTGCGGATGGACGACTACTCCTCGCTCATCTACCCGTTGTGGTCCTCCCGGGAGCTGCGTGGAGAGGTGGTCACGGTGCGCCGCGAGGCGGAGGACACCGTCACCCTCGTCATCAAGCCCGGGTGGGGCGCGACCCCGCACTACCAGCCGGGACAGTACCTGGGAATCGGCGTCCTCCTCGACGGCCGCTGGACCTGGCGCTCCTACTCCCTGACCTCGGCGCCCACCACGGGTCGTGGCGAGTACTCGGTCACCGTCAAGGCCCTGCCCGAGGGGTTGCTCAGCAACCACATCGTCGGCACCGTCGAGCCCGGCACCATCGTCCGCCTCGCCGCCCCGGCGGGGGACTTCCACCTGCCCACGCCGACGCCGCCCAAGCTGATGTTCGTCACGGCCGGATCCGGCATCACGCCGGTCATGGGCATGCTCCGCTCGTTGGACCGCCGCTCGGTCACCGAGCCGTTCCCCGACGTCGTCCACGTGCACTCGGTGCGCGAGAGGGAGGACGCACTCTTCCTGGAGGAGTTGCGCGCCCTCGAGAAGACCCAGCCGGGGTACGTCCTGCACCTGCGGGTCACCAGCGAGGAGGGCCGCATCGACTCCCGCCAGATGTCCGCCCTCGTCCCCGACTGGTCGGAGCGGCCGACCTGGGCGTGCGGCCCCAACGCGATGCTCGACGAGCTCGACGAGCACTTCGACGCCACCGGCCGCGACGATCTCCACGTGGAGCGCTTCACGGTCAACCGGGACGCCGGGGCCTCGGGCGGGACCGTCACGTTCGGTTCGACCGGCAAGACGGTGGAGCTCGACGGTGCCACCACCATCCTCGAGGGCGGCGAGCAGGTGGGCGTGCAGATGCCGTTCGGCTGCCGGATGGGCATCTGCCAGACCTGCGTCGTGGGACTCGACGAGGGGCATGTCCGCGACCTGCGCAACGGCACCGACCACGGCCCCGGCGAGCGGATCCAGACGTGCATCTCGGTGGCGTTGGGGGACGTCGAGCTCAAGCTCTGACCGCGGCGGGGCGTCAGTCCTGATCGGTCCCCAGCGCCCACGCGTCATTGGACTGCAGGACGCCGAGGAGCTCGCGGACGGCCAGGGCGCGCCGGTGCACGGCGGGGTCGGCTATGGCGTCGAACCTGCACTCCGGGTCCGCGGGCGGGCCCTGGTGGGTACAGCCCCGGGGGCAGTCCTGCACGATCGCGTCCAGGTCGGAGAACGACGCCACCACGTCGTCGGGCGAGACGTGCGCGAGGCCGAAACTGCGGATCCCCGGGGTGTCCACCACCCAGCCCCCGGTACCCAGTTCGAGGGCGACCGACTGGGTCGAGGTGTGTCGGCCCTTGCCGACTCCGGAGACCACGCCGGTCGCCCGGTGGGCGTCGGGGATCAAGCGGTTGACGAGCGTGGACTTGCCGACGCCCGAGTGGCCGATCATGGCGGAGATCCGACCGTCGATCCGTTCGTGCAGCGCGGTGAGGTCGTCGTCGATCCCCGTCCGGAGCACGGGGACGTCGAGCGCCTCGAACTCGGCGGCGAAGACCGACGGGTCGTCGAGATCCCCCTTGGTCAGGCAGAGGACCGGATCGAGACCGCCGGTATAGGCCGCCACGAGCGCGCGGGCGACGAAGCCGGCGCGCGGCGGGGGGTCCGCGACCGCGACCACGATCAGCAGCAGTTCGGCGTTCGCCACCACCACCCGCTCGTAGGGGTCGGAGTCGTCGGCGGTCCGGCGCAGGACCGTGCTCCGCTCCTCGACCCGGACGATCCTCGACAGGGTGTCCCGGGTGCCGGTGAGGTCTCCCACCACGCCGACGTGGTCGCCCACGACGATCGGCGTGCGGCCCAGCTCCCGGGCCCGCATGGTGACGATCCGGGTCCCGGCCACGTGGTCCGGGCCGTCGTCCAGCAGCACACATCCCCAGCGTCCGCGGTCGACGCTCACGACCATCGCGGACGCGGCGTCGGAGTGGCTGGGCCTGCGCTTGGTGCGGGGTCTGGACCCCTTGCCCGGCCGGATCCGGATGTCGGACTCGTCCCAGCCGCGCGCCCCGCTCCCGCCCCGCCTGGTGGCCATGGCCCTACATCGCCCGCCCGGCGAGCATGGCGGTCCACATCGAGGTGAAGCCCGGCATGGTCTTGGCGGTGGAGTCGATGTCGTCCACCTCGACCCCCGGCACCACGAGACCGATGATCGCGCCGGCGGTCGCCATGCGGTGATCGGCGTAGGCGCGCCACGGGGCACCGCGCAGGGGGCCCGGGACGATCTCGAGGCCGTCGTCGAGCTCCGTGACACCGCACCCCACCGCACCGAGTTCGGCGGCGAGGGCGGCGAGGCGATCGGTCTCGTGCCCGCGCAGGTGCGCGATCCCGGTCAACCGTGACGGGCCGTCGGCGAGCGCGCACAGCGCGGCGATCGTGGGGGTGAGTTCACCGATGGCGGACAGGTCCGCCTCGATGGGGGAGAGGCGGTCGGGCCCGACGACGACGAGGGTTCCGTGCTCGGCCCCGTCGGCGGTCTCCAGGGTGACGGACGCGCCCATGTCCCGGAGGATCCCGCGGATGGCGTCCCCGGGTTGCGTGGTGGAGACCGGCCAGCGGGGGACGCGGACGGACCCGCCGGTGACGGCGGCCGCGGCCAGGAACGGGGTCGCATTGGACAGATCGGGTTCCACCACGCGGTCGACGGCCGAGATCGGCCCCGGTGCCACGTGCCAGGACGACGCGGTGGGGTGCTCGACGGCCACCCCGGATTCCCGCAGCATCGCCAGTGTCATCTCGATGTGCGGGCCGGACGGGACGGCGGCACCGCCCACGTGGATCAGCTCCACCCCCTCGTCGAAGCGGGCGGCGGAGAGCAGGAGGCCGGAGACGAACTGCGACGAGGCGGAGGCGTCCATCTCGACCCGGCCACCCCGCAGGGAGCCCGCCCCGGCGACGGTGAACGGCAGGCTGTCCCCGGTGACGTCGGCGCCCAGGGCACGGAGCGCGTCCAGGACCGTGGCCTGGGGTCGTACCCGCGCGGCCGGGTCGCCGTCGAACGTCGAGGTGCCGGTGGCGAGTG